>WTJA01000032.1:0-1898 GCA_011524995.1 Alphaproteobacteria bacterium
GCCTTGCACTAGGAGGTCTCTGATGGCCTCGGCCCCCTCCGTGCCGCCAGGCTCCCTGGTGACAATCACATCCCGTTCAGGATGCGAGTCTTCACACCATTGTTTTAAACGCTTGATTTGCGTTGATTTGCCAGCCCCCTCACCGCCTTCAAGCGAGATAAAGAGACCTTGATGAGCGCCGTCTGTCATTAAGAGGCATTCCCCGCCGCATCAAAAGGTGACCCAAAGATGAGATATTTAAAGGCTTCTGTAATGCGGTCAAAAAATCCTAATTCTGCGACATCCTCAGCTGCTAGAAGCGGAATACGGTCTTCACCATCAGCATAGCTCAATTTGATATAACCAACCTCTTGCCCCGCTTTCAAAGGGGCAGGAAGTGGGTCTGACCAATTGACTGAGACTTTCAAAGAGCGTCTTTCAGAGCGTGACATGACTTTATGAATGTCTTCGCTGGCCAATAATTTAACCTGCGCTTTATTGCCTAGCCAGATATTGGCTGTATCAATTTCTTGGCCTTTGTCGAAGAATTCATATTGTTTAAATTCACGGAACATCAAATCCATGAGGCGCAGCGATTCTTGTGAACGTTCAGCCTTAGACGCCATCCCGTTAAGCACCATGATGATGCGTTGATTGCCGCGCATTGATGTGCCAACAAGGCCATAGCCAGACTCTTCAGTATGGCCTGTCTTTAGACCATCAGAGCTCTCATCCTTATAAAGCAGAGGGTTGCGGTTCCCTTGCTTGATATCATTATAGGTGAAGGTTTTTTCCTTATATGTTGGAAATAACTCTGGATAGGTATCAGCTGGGAAATTTTTGATCATCGCTGTCGCAAGAAGGTTCAGATCTTCTGCTGTGGTTGTGAGTTCTGGATCAGGCCAACCCGTCGCATTGCGAAAGACGGTATTATACATCCCCAATTCGCGCGCCTTGTCATTCATCTCATCAGCAAACGCATCTTCTGACCCAGACAACCCTTCAGCCAGGACAATGGCGGCATCATTGCCTGATTGAATGTTCACACCGCGTAACAAATCCCTCACAGTCACGCGTGACCCGGGGTCCAAAAACATCCGTGAGCCGCCTTTTTTCCAGGCCTTCTCAGACACAACGAAACTCTCATCTAACGATAGGCTGCCTTCCTTGATGCGTTCAAACACAAGGTAGGTCGTCATGATCTTGGCCATTGACGCAGGCTTCATGGGTTGCGCTGCATTTTTATCCAGTAATACACGGCCAGAATTAAAATCTGTAATATAGGCATATTCCGCAACTGTCGGGATCTCTGCCTGAAGATTAGGGCTAAAAATTGAAAAACCCAAAGTGGCGGCGATCAAAATATTGCGATATTTCATAATTCTGTCCTAAAGGAATGCAAAAACACAGCGGCCGCATGGTAGTGCGGGCAAGGTTCATTAATCAACAACGATACGGGCTCCATTAAACCCTAATTTCAAGATATCAGCCAATAATTTATCAGCATCTTCAACAACTGTCACGGGGCCAAGGCGTGCGCGATAGAGCGTTTTACCGTCGCGTAAGGTTGGCGCCACTTGCCCCTGCCCCAAATGTGCCACGCGCGACATAACATTTTCGGCATTCTGCTCACTATGGAAGGCCCCAATCTGCACCCAAATATCAGTTTCAATCGGCGCTGTTTGAATCACCTCCCCCACTTTGTTTTGGGAGAGAAGATCAAGCGCCGATTTGCCTGGTGCTTTCTTGACAGATGTGGCTCTTGTTGTGCGAGCGGTCAGATTAACATTGGGTTTCGCCACAGCTGTGGAAGTTGGTAAATCGCTATCTTCAAAGCCATCCTCGGGGAATTGCCCTTGCTTAGCAAGCTGTTCTAGACGAAGCGATTGTTCTGTTAGAACCTGCACACGAACACGCGC
>WTJA01000032.1:1998-18857 GCA_011524995.1 Alphaproteobacteria bacterium
CAAGCTGTTCTAGACGAAGCGATTGTTCTGTTAGAACCTGCACACGAACACGCGCTATCCCGCTATCCTTATAGCCAATCAAGCGCGCGGCTTCGCGCGATAAATCAATGATACGACCTGATACGAATGGTCCGCGATCATTCACACGCACCACAAGTGATTTACCATTATCTAAATTTGTGACGCGCACCACAGATGGCATTGGCAATGTTTTATGCGCAGCAGAGACTTTGTTTGGGTCAAAGATTTCACCATTTGCCGTCAAACGTCCTGCAAATTCGTCCCCGTACCATGAGCCAACGCCGGTTTCATCATATTTTAAATTGCGTTCAGGATAATACCACACGCCTGCAACTTGATAGGGGTCGCCAATTTTATAGCGGGGGCTTGCCTTAACGGAGCCTGCCGCTGCGATTTGCTCTTCTTGTTCTTGCTTTTGATTGACCTTTTTCGCGAAATCAATCGCTAATTCGGCCGCACCACATCCTGAAAGCATGACAGAACAGGCTAAAATCTTTGTAAATTGACGGACAGACGCGCATTTATGTAGCAGTGTCATATCGAGACCCTTTATCGCGTATAAGCCATGGCATCTGACAAGGCGCCGACTGCCAAAGCGAAATAGTTAGACCTGTTCCAGCGCAATGTCGCATCGAAATTCGCATAAACCAAAAAGGCTGGCCCCTCGTCACCATCAGGCATCACCAACCGTGATGATAGATTGCGCGTGGGCAGTGATGAGCCATCAGGATTTGTCACCCCCAAGGCGCGCCATTCCTCCATGGTTTTGCGTGTTTTGGACTCAACAAGCTCTGCAGCGTTTGCAAAACCCTGTGGCAGTTCCACCTGGCGTCCCCATGTTAAATCATCGCGCCAACCAGCTTGTTGAAGGTAATGTGCAATAGACGCGAAAATATCGGCTTTATTTTGCCAGATATCTTGTTTGCCATCACCATCCCAATCTTGCGCATAGGCTAAGAAGCTTGACGGCATAAATTGACATTGGCCCATCGCACCAGCCCATGAGCCTTTCATATCAGGGTAGGCAATATGACCTTCATCGATGATTTTGAGAGCCGCTAGTAATTCTTTGCGGAAGAAGGTTGCGCGGCGGCCATCATAGGCCATTGTCGCAAGCGCGTTGATCACTGAAAAACCGCCAGTATGTTTGCCGAAGCTTGATTCAATCCCCCAAAGGGCCACGATATAGCGCGGTTGCACACCATATTTGGCACTAATCTCATCTAGTAGGACTTTGTTTTCTTCCCATAGGCGCTTGCCTTTCTCCACACGAGAGGCAGGCACAACATTGCGCATATATCTATCATAAGTGAGCTTGAATTCAGGCTGATTCCGGTCATATTTCACAACCTTTTCCCGCAATTCAACATTTGATAGCGCTTCTGTGATTGTGGCATCTGATATACCAGCTGCAGCGGCGTCTTGGCGAAGTGTGTCAAGCCACGCTTCGAATTTATCATCTGCAGAAGCTGGCATGGTCATGAACATTAAAATGAGTAGCACAATTTTCAAAAAAGGCTGTGTCATGACTGCTCCTCTCACATGCCAGCATGTGGTCAACAGACTAGGAAACAAGTGATTGAGATGCAACCAAAGAAATGAACTAACTAGCCAGAAATTATGTTTTTGTTGCCCCCTCTGATGCCGAAGGAGCGACCAACTAGCTAGCCTGAGGCATCAACTCATCTTCAACCACTTACTCAGAGAGAATTTGAAGTTTAACCTTTGTAAATTTAAGACCATTATCTGGCTTGCCAGGTGCACTCGATGAGCCAAATGTTTTACTGTTCACGTGAAATGCTAACATACCGAAGTTGTTAACTTTACTGCCCTTATCTTCATGTTCAAAATAGGTCATTTCGCCCTTTTGATCGCGTAATTCGGCGGATAGGACAAGGCCATCTGTGGTTTTGCGTAATTGGAACACCCCGTGATACGTCATATTAGGCGCAAAGGTGAAGCTCTTGCCACCTTCAGCTAATAATTCATAACCTTGGTAGGTGCCCATTAGTCTCCCGAGACGTTTTTTACGAATATGTCGTCTCACTTCAACATTATTCAATGTGGGATCTGTGCGATTGACATCAAAGGTGAACATATAGCCAGGCAAGCCATTATAGGTTTCATTTGGCGCACCAGATGAGGCTGATAAGTCAGCTTCAAGCTCTGGACGCTCCAACTTATCATGAAAGCCAAATCGGAGGGCATCCATGCGGTCTACCCCAACTGTATCTGGTGTTTTGAACGTGATATCCGCTTGCAAGATTTGGCCTGGTGACAATGTTTGCGGGCGATAGGTTGTTCGGATGCCGCGGCCTGCTCCACCTGATACGAGCCCTAATTCACCTGGTGCGATATCAATTGCGGCGCTGGCACTTGTTGTCCACCAAACACCGTCAAATTCATCACTACCGCCAGTTCTATCACCATCTGCAAAATCATCATCAATAATGACGCCTGCCATGGCTGGATGTGGCGGGGTTCCCTCAGCCTCTAATGCTTCTGCACGCGCTCTTTCCTCTGCGATAACTTTTTCGATCCAAGCCCCTTGCGGTGGGGCATCATGGTCATAGTCAAGTTTGTAGAACGTGACCATATCAAAATCTCGTTCCGGATAGGGGCTGGAATTATTGCCTGTATAGGCGCCTGCCTTAAAGAACATAAATTCATCATCAACGCTAAACCCACTATCACGCATGTCAAATGGCTCTGCTGCGATTTCTGTCCCATCCTGTTTGATGATTTTGACGTGAAGCATGGGGATAATTTTGTCACCCTCCACGAGACCTTCTGTGGCGATCTCATAGCTAAAAATCTCATCCAACGCGATACCATCAACCGGATCTTTGGCTCTATCTGACCGGTTCCCAAGCAAGGTAACCCAGCGTTCTTTGCCTACCGCAGGCGCATGGACAAAATATAAAGACCCGTTTTTATTACCTGGCAGTTTGCGATAATAAAGGCGAATAGGCTCATCATCTTTGGCGTGGATTTGGCCAATAATCACCCGGCCAATTTGATGGGATTTCCCCATTCTTGTGACTTGATTAACGGCTAAAGTGGCACGCAAAACACCGTCTACGCCTGCTGAATTAAACTTGGCCTCTAATGGCGCTGATGAAAATACCCAATTGTTTTTATTGGGATAATCATTGGCCCCTCTTGTTGCGATGCTGTCATCTCCACGCCGCAACATTCCGCGTAGTTCAGTTCTTGTATAATTGGTGTTTTGAGATGTCTTGGCCCCTGCGGGTGTGACTCGAAAGACCATGCCGCCGGTAATTGGGTCGGTGTAGAAATACCTCTCATCTGTCCAACCTGCCGCTAGCTCATTTTCATAGATGGAATCTGATTTGCCATCATTATTATCATCTGCAGGTGTGGTGACATACCAGCCAAGCAAATCAAAATTTTCCCCTGGCGTCTTGGTCGGATCGAGACCAAACAGACCTGTTGATTGGCGAGGCGTTAAAATAGGGGTTTTAGGCTTTTCAACAATAGAGCCACAACCAGACACAGCCACTTCAACAATGCTGTTCCATTCATTTGACTCATTACCCTCTGCAGCAATCCGGATATAGCGCGCCATATGAGGTGTTACTTGCTGTGTTTCAAAGGCTAGCGTTTTGCCCTCTGATAATCCTGCTTCCTGAATGAGTTCGAACTGTGTCCCATCAACAGAGCTAGCAATGGCATAGGTGGCTTTCCGCTCATTTCCCTTATACCACGCAATTGAAACGGCTTTTACCCGCTGCAGGGCCCCAAGATCAAGAAGCAGGTATTTTGGTTCCCCCTGCCCTAAATTTGACCACCGTGATTCGGGATCAAAATTGCCATCGATGCTATTCTCTGGCCCATGCGTCTCTTCATATAGCCCGTCATCTGTTGCAGAGATAATGGTTAGCGGTTCATTCTCAACACATTGTTGGCTATCTGCGGCAGCATTTTGGGTATGCATTGCTAAAATTAGGGCGATAGCTAAATGAATAGGCTTCATGACAGGCTCCTGCAGTGAGGGTGGTATCCCTATCAATACTAGTATACCAGTTAGCCAACTCCAACCTAAAAATCTGGAACATGAATGTGAATGACTACTGCAGAAATTTAATAATTCCACATAGTGCCGTCTTCCAATCTCACGATTGGATGGCTACCTGCCTCATATTGATATTTCGAGGCCTCTTTCTCATCAAAATCGACACCTAATCCATTTGCATCGCTGACATAAAATGCCCCATTTTCAACTCTATGGTCACTAGGGAATAATGCGTCACATTCTTTTGTGCCTAGCACCAAATATTCTTGGATCCCAAAATTTGGTGCCCATGCATTTAAATGAGCCTGCGCTGCCATTGAAATTGGGCTGTGACTTGGAGCACCATGAAAACCAGTGCGCACATTGTGGAACCCGGCAAAGTCCACAATACGTTTGGTCGGTGTAATGCCGCCAGCATATGTGGCAGAGACACGAATAAAATCAATCAATTCATCTTTGATTAATGTATGGCAATCATAGATGGAGTTAAAAACCTCGCCGATTGCAATCGGAATTGTTGAATGTTGACGCAACATGCGCAACGCATTTTGGTCTTCAGCTGGTGTTGGATCTTCTAGCCAATAGAGGTTGATGGGTTCTAGGGTTTTGGCAAAGGCAGCGGCTTCCCTTGGTGTCAGCCTATGATGCACATCATGCAAAATCTTGAGATCTGGGCCGAATTTATCCCGGATTTTGGCAAGCGCTTCGGGCATATAGCGGATATAGCGCTCTGAATCCCAAATCTCGACTTTGGGGCGTATCCCGCTGAAATCAGTGATATAATCATCATTTTTATTGCCATTATCGCGAACGCCATATGAGGCACTTGGCATATCTGGGATACCACATTGGACACGGACCGCTTTATATCCTTGTTCTTGATAATGAGAGATAGAGTCCAGCAGCTGCTCTAGATCTGACCCCGTGGCATGGGCATAAATCAGAGCCCCCTCGCGACTTTTGCCACCAAATAGTTGGTAAAGAGGCATTTGCGCTAACTTAGCCTTTAAGTCCCAAAGAGCCATATCCACAGCGCCAAAAGCAGCCATTGCAATAGGTCCACGTCTAAAATACGCGCCCCTATACAAAAATTGCCAGATATCCTCACTATTGCGCGGATCTTTGCCAATCAGATTTGGAATGATGTAATCTCTTAGATAGATGGCTGGCAATGTTTCACGATTATTCAAAGTCGCATCACCCAGCCCATACAAACCTTGATCTGTATAAATTTTTAGGGTGACGTAATTTTTGCCGGGGCCGCCAATAAACACCTTGGCATCTGTGATTTTCATTATAACCTCTACCGATTATGTTTCTTACGCCACGCTTCGAATGCTGTCTTATTCTCTTCTAAGGTACATGGATATAGGCCAATAATGGTCTTTCCTCGCTCAACCTCTTCTTGGACAAAATCCTCAAATACTGTCATTTCTTGAGCTTCTAACGCTATCTCATCTGTCAGTGCGGCTGGTATCACGATGACAGCATCATTATCACCTACCAGAATATCGCCCGGGAAAACGGCAACATCACCGCAGCCAATGGGAACGTTAATGTCATAGGCCTCATGAAGCGTTAAATTGGTAGGACTAGAGGGGCGTTGATGGTAGGCGGGAATAGTAAGCGCCGCAATTTTATCTGAATCACGAAAGCCGCCATCTGTCACGACCCCTGCCCCGCCCCGCATCATGAGCCGTGTAATTAAGATTTCACCCGCTGACGCAGCACGCGCATCTTTGCGGCTGTCCATGACCATCACATGTCCTTCAGGACATTGCTCAATGGCCTGTCGTTGGGGGTGGTTTGGATTTTTAAATTCTTCTAGTTGGTTTCTATCTTCTCTTGCGGGAATGTATCGTAGCGTGAAGGCAGGCCCCACCATATTCGGGGTGTTTGTGGCTGGCACGCCATGATGTGTTCGCACAGGCATCACATTCTGTATGACTTGATTACGAAGACCGCGGCGATATAAGGCTGTTGCTAAGGTCGCCACAGAGACGTGTTTCAAGATATTTATGCTTGAAATAGAAGGCGCAGAAGTCATGGAAATTCTCTTATGATAAGCTGTCAAAACCTACTATAACGCTACAGGCTTACCCAGATATCGGCAAGCCAAAACACAGCTATGACATGCGTCAAATTCCAATTATTTTTCAAAGTTGTAGTGTTGCAATTAAAGGTGAATTTTCATAGTCTTAAAGACTGTCATTGATAGGAAATTCATGTCCCATATATATCAAAAAATTGCATTGTTTTTTTTAGCGCTTGGCCAGCCTTATCAAATTACTGATGAGCCGCCTAGTCGGGATATTTGGCCCTATATTAAAACGCATTTGCGTCCCTTGCGAACGATAATCATCGGCAGTGTGATTTGCACCATTTTGGCGGCATCAATTGAGGTGTGGCTTATTCATTATGCTGGACAAATTATCGACCTTCTCTCGCAACATGACCCCAAGGTGATTTGGCAAGAAGAAGGTCTTGGCATGGCACTAGCCGCATTGGCTATCATGTTTGTTAGGCCATCGTTACATTTTCTTGTGATGGCAATGAATGATATTGCGTTTCAATGTAACTCCGCCACTCTTGTCAGATGGCGGGCTTATGACCATCTGTCACGGCAGTCAGTGGGATGGTTTCAAGAAGATTTAAGCGGTCGTATTTCTGGACGACTTGTTGATATTGGCAATCATGTATCTGACTCGATTCACGTTGTATTAGATGTCGTTGCATTTGGGCTTGTCTATCTTATTGGCATTGTCCTGTTACTATCCAGCACAAGTATATGGCTTGTGCTTCCGCTACTGATTTGGCTAGCCCTTTACATCAGCGTGGTCATCTTTGTGATGCCACGTATGATTAAGACATGGCATGATTTTACCGCTGCAAAATCTGCTTTGTTGGGGACTGTTGTGGATAATTTTTCGAACTTTGACACCATAAAATTATTTGCACCGCATAACCATATTATGAGGGAACAAAGAAACCGCCTTGAAGATACGAGGCAGACCTTATTTGCGGCGCGCAAATTAGGGATTGGCACTCATACTATCCTAGTTGCCTTAGAGGCCGTTGTTATGGTGGGCTTCATTGGCTATGGTATTTGGTTGTGGTCAATTGAGGCCGTGAGCATTGGCCTCGTCTCATCAGCAATTGCCTTGTCACTGCGGATTACGACGATTGCGGATTGGATTTTTGATTCTTGCCGTTGGACATTTATGAGAATTGGCTCATTGAAGGAAGCGTTGAGAACCATAGGACAACCGCATGCTATCCCTTATCATGAAGATGCGCCTGACCTTTTGATAACAAAGGGGCGTATTTCTATCCATGATTTGGCGCATCATTATGGTGTTGAAAGCGGCGGATTAAACGGCATTAATTTATCCATAAAAGCAGGGGAAAAGATTGGTATTGTTGGGCGTTCTGGGGCTGGCAAATCAACCTTAGTCAATTTGATTTTACGGTTTTTTGAAGCAGAAAGAGGCCGCATTGAAATTGATGGCCAAGATATCAGCCAAGTCTCCCAGCCTAGTTTATATAATGCGATTGGCATGGTTTCTCAGCAAGCAGCGCTATTAAACAGATCTGTGCGAGATAATATTCTTCTTGGACATGAAGATGTCAGTGACGAAGCGTTAGTGGCTGTCGCCAAAAAGGCACAAGCCCATGACTTTATTATGGAGCTTCAAGATTCAAAGGGCCGCAAAGGATATGATGCGCATGTTGGCGAACGAGGCGTTAAACTCTCTGGTGGACAAAGACAACGCATCGCTTTGGCACGGGTCTTTCTCAAAGATGCCCCGATTTTGATATTGGATGAAGCAACAAGCGCACTTGATAGCGAGGTCGAAGCTGTTATTCAATCAAGCTTAATCGATGTGATGGCAGACAAAACAGTCATCGCAATCGCACACAGACTTTCAACAATCATCCAAATGGACCGTATTATTGTTCTTGATAATGGTGTTATTAAAGAAGAAGGAACGCACCAAACCTTGCTAGATGCCGATGGCCTATATGCCAGTTTCTGGCAGAAACAATCAGGTGGCTATATCGAAACGTCTTGATGATGAGGCGATAATGCCACGCAGTTCTGCTAAACCACGAAGACGACCGATTAAGGTATAGCCCGGCTGAAAGGTCATAGTCTTGTCTGATAATAGACTATGACCATGATCGGCACGAAATGGGATGGTGACCGCCCTTTCCTGCTCTGATGTTAGCAAGAGCTCAATTACACTAACCATGTCAACATCTCCGCCTAAATGTTCACTTTCCTCGAAAGACGTATCTTCATATTTTGTGACATTGCGTAAATGCGCAAAGTGGGTACGGTGAGCGAAACGTGATGCGATTTCAACTACATCATTCTGTGCCCCTGCTCCAAGAGATCCTGTGCAGAAGGTAAGGCCATTAGCATCCTCTTCAACAGCCTCAAGCAACCATGAAATATCATCCTTACTCGACACAATTCGCGGCAATCCTAAAATATCAAATGGGGGATCATCTGGATGGATACATAACTTCATACCTAATTCAGATGCTGTTGGGACGACCTCTTCTAAGAACCGTTTCAAATTCGACCGCAAATCACTGTGACTAATGCCTTCATAACGTCTCAGAACAGGATGAAGTTCATCTAAATTATAACGATCGACCGCACCAGGAAGGCCAGACATGATGGCGTGTAACAATGTCGATTTATCTTCACTGGTTGCGCTATCAAACCATATTTTGGCATCTGATAAGGTGGTTTCAGAGTAGTTATCAGCCGCATCAGGTAGGTGCAGCATATAGACTTCAAAGGCTGCCATTTTTACGGCTGAGAACCGCAGACACGTGCCACCATTTTCAACCGGATACTGAAGATCAGTCCTCGTCCAATCTAACACCGGCATAAAATTATAACAAATTGTCTTAATGCCTTGGTGCGCGAGGTTGGCAAGCGATTGACGGTAATTGGCAAATAATTGACTTAAATCACCTTCGCCTTTTTTGATAGCTTCGTGAACGGGCAAGCTTTCTACAACATCCCAGCTAAAGCCCGCTGCCTCGATTTCACTTTTTCGCTGCGCAATGGCTTCATGAGGCCAAACGACACCGTAAGGGACCTCATGAAGCGCACTAACGATAGCTTGCGCACCCGTTTGTCTTATTTGATCTATTGGAATGGTATCAAATTGACCAAACCACCGCCAAGATTCACGCATGACAGCTACTCGGTTTCTTTACAGAAAATCGTCACGTCTTGGTGTAAAACAGTCAACCAATGTGCCAGGTTCCAAACAAACACAGCCATGTGTCATCTCTGACGGAATAACAAAACTGTCACCAGGGCCTACTTCACGTTCTTCATCACCAAGCGTAAAACGGAATCGTCCACTTTCAACATAAGTTGATTGAATATGCGGATGATTATGTAAGGCACCGATTGCCCCTTTTTCGGTAAAGCGAAATGCCACAACCATTAAATCTGGATGATCTGACAAGACTTGCCGCGATACATTCTCACCAGTTGGAACAATTGGAAAATCAGACATGGAATAACCTTTCTATGCGATTAAGAGAACAGCATACCACCATTAATATCGATATTTGTGCCAGTCATGAAAGCGGAATCATTGCAAGCGAGGAATAAGATGAGATTTGCTGCATCTTCAACCGTGCCCTGTCTTTTGACTGGCGCAGAGGCTTCAAAATTTTTCCGGCCGGCATCTGGCGTATGGACATTATGGAAATCGGTATCAATCATCCCAGCACATAGGGCATTGACGCGGATATCTGGCCCTAATTCCTTTGCTAGGCCTCTTGTCATTGTCATAACAGCACCTTTTGACGTGGCATAAGGCACTGCCCCCGGGCCACCACCATCGCGACCAGCTTGGCTAGCCATATTGACAATTGTGCCGCTTTTCATGTGCTGCAAGACAGCATTCGTCATCAAAAAGATGCTTGTCAAATTTAGGTCCATCACTGTTTGCCAATGCGCAAGATCCATTTCAGCAATTTTTTTGCGGGCAACAAGACCACCTGAGTTATTCACAAGAACGTCAATAGACCCAAATGTATCTACAGCTGTATTTACGAGCTTTTGTACATCCTCTTGTTTGTTGAGGTCACCTTGAACGGCTACGGCTTTGCCACCGACCGCTTCAATATCTGCAATTGTTTGTTCTGCACCAGCCGCACTTTGGAAATAATTGAAAACAATATTTGCACCTTCAGATGCCAACTTGACAGCACAAGCCCGTCCAATATCGCGGCCTGCCCCTGTTACAATAGCTGTTTTACCCTGTAATTTCATAATAGCTTCCTCTTATGTCTTATCTGTTATTCGTGTGTTCTTTATTGAATTTCAATGTTTGTGCCGGCTAATTTCTTCACCACAACTTTGAAGGTATTTTCATCAGCATCTGTAAAATACAGATCGGCGTCATAACCTTGGTCATCGACAAAATGGAAAATACGTTTTGGGTCATCCTTTGGATATGGGACAAGCAACGTAACAATCCGATGACGCGCCGCTTTAGCAAATTTAGCTGTGAGACATGTGCTGATTGGCAGTCCCTCTATTTCGCTCATCTCAACATCAGCAAAGCTCGTATCTTGCGACAATGTAGCTGGGCCACTTTCTGACCACAAAATCTCGCCATAGAAACCGGCCTTCTCTCCACTATTCCGGAAGGATGATTTTGCCAATTGATAGGGGTTGTTAGCATGAAGCCGCCAGTCAATTTCGACAGGCTCGCTTGCATCGATTGAATCCACAAAAACAAAGAAGCTATTATTGAAGAAATATACTTCTCTTGTGACTGACTCAATTTCAGGCGTTTCAATGGCATAGGCAGCTGTGGCATCACCTTTAATATAAATATGGTCATCTCTGGTTTCAGCTAACTCAATCTTACCAACCGACTGCATTTGCATCGCTTTATTACGACCGGCATATTGGCCCTTGCCATTGATCATGATGGCGTTTTTCGAAATGGTTTGTTTGCGCCAATTCTGATGCATTGTGCTGTTAAAAGCGACATAGTGCCCTGATTGAATGGCAAGATCTTCGCCATAGGCAGCTAGGCAAAATGCATTTTGGTCACCATGACTATGGCTGATGGAACCATAAGAGGATGATTTCATCACAAATTGAATATGATTATTGGGGTCTTCCATTGCGTGTTGGATAGCCACCCAACCTGTGCCCTTAAACCATTTTAATTTTTCATCTGCGGCAGGCGGCACAGCTTCAATGATTGGGAAATCAGTCCGATAAACGAGTTCATCAAAGTTAAAATCCCACCAACCCCAATTATAGAAAGCCATTTCCGTACCAGGGTTTGTACGCTTAATTTCGTCATAATACCATTGATAGGCGCCATTACCAGTCACACCAGCAAACTGCCGTAGGTTATAACCGATTTTAACCGCTGGCAGGTCTCCCATGGTGCTGTCATCCCCAAAGGTTGCGCGGCGTGTGTTTGGTGCCTTAGTGTAGAGGGGGAAGTCACCTGTTTTTTGGAAAAATGGTCGTTGATATAAATCAATCCCACTATAGCCTTTCAACAAGTTGGCAGCATCAATCAAATACGCCATGCCCGTCATCCAATAATGGGGGCCTTCTGCCCAACCACCATCATTGTCGCCCCAAGGCGTGTAAACGGTCGATAAAAATTCAATTGAATAATGTAACCACTCTTCTGCTTCAGGCGCATCGTCAAGAAGAGCAATAGCAGAAGGTATCAAAACAGCCGAGACGGCGCGGACAGCATGGCTATCAAAAGGGAACAGATGAATGTTCGCATGTTTCATAATATGCGTTGCAGTTTCTTCGGTTCTGATGCGCAACGCATTACGAACAACTATTTTTTCATCTTCATCAAGTACATCATATAGCCAGTCATAGCCCCATGCTAAGGCCAAATTAACACGAAACGCCCACTCATCTGTATAAGAGCGTGATGTCGTGCCATTTGTGTCCCATCCGGCTGCCGCTAACAGCCATTCTTTTGCACGATGTGTCATTTCAGCATCAGAGGTAACCTTACCGCCAATCGCAAGATGGCGAATGGCGTAAAGCAGTTCCTGACAATCAATATAGGTTTGGCGCCAAATTGGTGCCACGCGTTGGTGATTAGGATAGCCAACTGGCTCTGGCATAATGTCGCGTGACATCCACGGTGTAACAGATTTGTCAAAAAATGTTTGCCAAGTATAGGCATTTGGGTCGGCTGCCACCTCTTTTGAGAAGTGAGACAATCTCTCTTGTGTCATCCACAGTCGTGGATGCCCTCTGTCAGTCTTCGCGAGACGCTCTGTGCGCGACGGTAGAGGCGTATTGGCAATATTTTCAGGAATGGTAAAATGTCGGGTTTTGCTCCATTCAGAGACAGGCTCCCCTGTTTCTGGTGAACAAACCGCATAGGCCCACACATAATTGCCAGCATCAAATGTGATATCAGGCGTGAAAAAATTTAATGGAATATGGGAAAATGTCGTCGTGTTATCTGCATCAAATGTCTCAGATGTAGAGATGCGGATAATATATTCGGCTTCTTCTTCAACAACAGGAAGCCACATAAAACGAGGCGGATTTTCAAAAACAGATTCTCCACCATCAGGTTTATATTGGATATTTAAGCGACTAGCTTTTGGCTGATCGAGATACCCAAGATCACTGTTATTTGAAGATGTCATTTTGAAAAACCCCGATAAGACTTAAAGAAATCTTACCGCCCAATATCAATCAATATTGGACGGTAAGTAGTGATTTAAATTAGCTGTTATACTGGCGCTCATAAGCTGATTGCATAGCACCTAACACTTTTGACAGACCCATTTTTTCAAGTTCTGCAGTGTAGCTATCCCAATCGGCTTCAACATCACCGCTACCTAGAATCCAAGCTTGTTGACGTTCAAGCATGTAGGTGCGGATTGAAGGCCAATGCTTGTCATAAACGGCTTGCTCATCAGTATTAAAGGCGACGCCCAAGAATTGGTCGATTAGATAATCACCTTCGTCATATAGCGCGATACCTTCTAGAGCGAACTCATTTGACCACTGGATTTCATATTTGTAGTCCTGGAAGTAACCACGTGCATGTAGCTGCGCACCAATCTGATAAAGCTGGCTGTTTACAGGTCCTGCATCTAGGAATTCTGGCTTAAAGATTGCCTCGCCATTCACAACATCATACTGCTCGCCTTCGATACCGAAGTTAACTAGGCGGCGACCTTCAGGTGAGAACCAGAAGTCGAAATATTTAATAGTTGTGATTGGGTCCTTATTCATACCACCAATGGCCCAGCCATCTGGCTTAATAGGAATACGACGATGCTCTTCAAAGCGCTCACCATTTACGTTGGCTGGAGGAGCAATTGCTTTAAATTCAAAGCCAGGAATGTCTTTTGACAAACGGTTATAACCTGATGTTGAAGCGAACCAGTCATGTGTTGCGCCACCAAGGTTTTCTGACAATAAATATTCACGAGCAGATGAGCCACGTGTGAATACTTCGGCGTCAATCAAACCTTCAGCATACCAACGAGCTACGCCCTTAATACCATCACGGTAGCCTGTTTCGGCATAAGGATGCTTGATTTGGCCATCTTCAACCATGAAGTCATGATATGTGTCTGAACCTGATGAACGACCACCAAACAATGTCACAAGGCGGATAACTTCTTCCCACTGACGCGCGAAATAAGGAACTTCATCCTTAAGGCCATTGCCATTCGGGTCACCATCACGGAACGCACGAAGTGCGTTTTCATATTCTTCAACGGTTTCCGGCACATCCAAACCTAGCTTGTCTAGCCAGTCTGTACGCATCCAGAATGCACGACCATATTTACCATCTGGTAGATAAGGAATGTAGTACATATTGCCGTCAGCAGCAGTCAAAGCTGAACGAACATTTGGGCGCTCATCAAAATAAGCCTTCAGATGTGGCGCATGCTCATCAATCAAATCATTCAACGGCATAAAGGCACCCTGTGGACCATATTGGTTCACAACATCTTTGATGCGAGATGTACCAACAATGTCTGGAATCTTGCCAGAGGCAAGAAGCAAGTTCATCGCTTCGCCTGAATTCTTAGTGTTAGACCCGATTGTGGCATTTTTCAAACATACGTTTGTCATTTCACAAGCGGCAACTTCAACAGGCCAATCTTCGTTATAGCTTGTGTAGCGCTTATGGTGCATATGCACGGTAAGCTCTACCTTGCTGTCTGAGATTTTCGAGTGACCATCAGATAAAACTGGCCCCGAAAACGCTGTTGAGGCAAGTGCCACAGCAGCAATGGTTAATTTACGCATAATGTCCTCCCTTGAATTTTATGCATACTCACTATTCCTTCACACCGCCCAGCATAATTCCCTTATTGAAATATTTCTGGATAAACGGGTAGAAGCACAGAACTGGGATAATTGAACAAACAATAATCGCAGCTGTCACGGTCTCGACGCTATAGGCAGCATCGATTAATGTTGAGGAAAACTCCTCATCATCACTAAGGTCGGCAATGGTTTGACGCAGATAGACCTGCAATGGCACCTTGCCTTCATCTGTTAACAAAATCATTGCCCAGAAGAAGCCGTTCCAACGTGCAACCACACAAAATAGCGTGATTGTGGCAATGGCTGGCTTCGAAAGCGGCACAAAGACTTTCCACAATACTTGAAACTCATTGGCGCCATCCATGCGAGCCGCTTCTTCAAAACTTTGTGGAATAGATTCAAAGAAATTACGTAACAATATGATATTAAACGCATTACAGGCAAAGGCGATGATAATACCTAGCATCGAATCCAGTAGACCCAAATCTCTCATATTGAGCCAAAATGGAATCATGCCGGCATGGAACCACATGGTAAAGGCAATCATCAAATTCCAGAAACGACGACCAATCAATTGCGGGCGAGATAGCGCATAAGCCCCTGGCACAATAATGAGCAGCGATGTAAGCGTACCTCCAATGGTGTAAATGAAGGTATTGCCATAGCTGTTCCAGAATTGTGGCTCTGAAAGAACATGAGCATAGGCGCCAAGCGTGATGTCAATGGGGGCTAGCACCACTTTACCTGCACGCGCGGCGAAAGCTGAGCTAAACGACACGGCGGCAATATAAATAAAGGGATACAGCGTAGATAGCGCAAATAAGCCAATCAACACAGCATTAATACGGACAAAAAGCTTATCACCGCGTGAATATAAATTCCAATTTTGCATTATATCCCCCTACTCTACCACAATGATGTGCGTGAGAAACGCTTTGATATTGTATTGGCAGCCATCACAAGAACGAATGCGACAACGGCGTTAAAGAAACCAGCTGCTGCTGCTAGATCATACTGACCAGACTGAAGCCCCTGACGATAAATATAAGTGTTAATCACGTCAGCGGTCTCATAGGTCGCTGGCTGATAAAGCAAGATAATCAGCTCAAAACCCACTTCCATAAGGTTGCCGATACGAATAATCAGCATGATGATGATCGTAGGCAGGATTGATGGCAGCGTAATCTTCCACATCATCTGCCATCTGCTTGCCCCATCAACGACGGCACTTTCATAGAGTGAGGGGTTTACCCCAGCTATTGCAGCAAGGAAGATAATCGAGCTAAAGCCCGCCTCTTGCCAAATGCCAGATCCAATAAATATCGGACGGAACCATTCAGCTTTTGTGAGGAAATAAACCGGCTCAAATCCAAACCAGCTTAAGACTGTATTCACAATACCTGCTGAGGGGCTAAAAGCTGTAATCACAATACCTGCGATAATCACTGTTGAAATAAAATGAGGCAAATAAACAATTGTCTGAGCAGACCGCTTATAGACCGCATGGATGATTTCGTTAAACATAAGCGCCAATAAAATAGGCACCGGGAAACCAAAAATAAGACTGTAAAAGCTGATTAAGAATGTATTTTTAATCGCTCTTAAGAATTGAGAGTTGGAGAACAAATCATTAAAATGCTCCATCCCTACCCATGGGCTGGCTTCGATCCCTCTAAAAATAGAATAATCTTTGAAGGCGATTTGCAGCCCATACATTGGCTTATAAAGAAACACCAAAAACCAAATGATCATCGGCATTAACATGAGGTAAATCTGCCATTCCCGTTTGAAATGGTCAGCCAACCAAATTAGCTTTTCTTTGGCTGTCTTTCGGTTGGTGTAGAGCTTGTCACTGTTACTCATAGTGCAATCGCCTCACCTGAATCAGCGTCAAACAACTTCACCATTGACGCGTGAACATGAACGTCTTTCACGCCTGACAAATGTTCAATTGAGCCATGAGTTTCTGTTTTGAAAACAAGCTGATGATTGCCATTCTGGGCATGAAGCAAAGCTTCGGACCCAAGCGGTTCAACCAAATCAAGAGCGATTGGCAAAGCCGTTGTGCCTGGCTCAGCTGACAAAGAGACATGCTCGGGTCTGATACCAACAATAACTTTGCGCCCTACCTGCGCAGTTAAATTACCGTCTACCGCGATAGCCACACCATCAATCTCAACACCTGTCTCAGTCACAACACCTTTCATCTGGTTCATTGGTGGCGAACCAAGGAAACCAGCCACGAAAATATTGGCAGGGTTCATAAATAATTCCATAGGCGTGCCGACTTGCTCAATACGCCCCTCATTCATCACAACGATTCGGTCAGCAAGCGTCATAGCTTCAACCTGGTCGTGCGTAACATAAATTGATGTCACACCAAGACGATTATGAAGTCTGCGAATCTCAGCGCGCATCTGCGTGCGCAGCTTCGCATCAAGGTTCGATAGCGGCTCATCA
>WTJA01000032.1:18867-21781 GCA_011524995.1 Alphaproteobacteria bacterium
AACAAGAAAACTTTTGGATGACGAACAATGGCGCGCCCCATGGCAACACGCTGACGCTGACCACCAGATAAATCAGCAGGTCTGCGGTCTAAATAGTCAGTTAACTCTAAAATTTCTGCGACATTTGTTATTTGCTGATTAATTTCAGCTTTTGGCATCTTACGAATGCGAAGCCCAAATGCCATATTATCGGCAACATTTAAGTGGGGATAAAGTGCGTAGTTTTGAAATACCATGGCAACATCACGGTCTTTCGGCGCAATACGATTTACCATTTTGCCATAAATAGATAATTCGCCTTCGGTGATTTCTTCTAGGCCTGCAATCATCCGTAATGTTGTTGACTTACCACAACCTGACGGCCCAACAAGCACCACAAATTCTTTTTCCTGCACATCTAAGTTAATGCCATGCACAACTTGTGCATTACCATAAGCCTTAACAATATTCTGAAGTTGAACGCCCGACATACTTTATTCCCCGCATATAATTTTGTACGCGTTTTGGTATTTTTAAATTCCTATTGAAGACTAGTATACTAGTATGTATTATGACAATATGAAATTTTACTTTGTGAGAAAAAAAAATTAATTTGTGACCAATTAGAAACCAGCGAAGCCAGATGGATTATCAAAAGAGACGGCAGAGTATGGTGCAGCTTCTGACCCTTATCAGTTTTGGAGCGCGACTTCTTACAGGTCGGACATCTTATTGGCTCTAGTCTTGCAAAAAGACAAAACAAAGAAAGTCTAGCGTTATGAAAACAAAATTATCACCGCGTCTGACAACTTTGGATGATATTTTTGAATATCTGTATGAGGAAATTGCGTCTCTGCGCTTGGCGCCGGGTGATAAAATTTCTGAAGCAGAAATAGCCTCACAATTTGGTGTATCTAGGCAGCCCGTAAGAGATGCGTTCAGACGCCTAGAAAATATGGATCTGCTGCTGATCAGGCCGCAACGTGCCACAGTTGTGAAGCGATTTTCACTACGAGAGATAGAAAAATCTCGTTTTGTTCGTCAAGCTGTTGAAAAAGAGGTTCTCTTTCGCGCCTCGCAAAATTGTGATGCAGAGGGCGCCGCTTTATTAGAGCAGTCATTGGCGCAACAAGAAAAGCTGCTATTGGATAATAAGCACGATCAATTTGGTAAATTAGACTATGAATTTCATAAGATTCTTTGCCAAATAGCCAAGGCTGATTTTGCGTTTGATGTCATTATGGCAGAAAAGTCAAAAGTAGATAGACTTTGCGTTTTGTCATTATCAACAAAAGATAGATTGTCAGAGCTCGTGGAAGATCACGCTAGAATCGCAAATGCAGTGATATCACATGATAGCCAAGGCGCGATTGATGAGGGAATGTATCATTTATCTCGTCTAGATGACACAATTACCCGTATTTATCGCGAAAATGTTGGTTTTTTTGATGCCTAAAAATAGAGCATCACGCCACTTATTGGTCGTGAGTTTGTGACGTCTATGTCTGTGTTGAGTGGTAAATCCACCTCCCCTATTTCCGCACCTCATACCGGTACTGTATTGAGACTAGCTTGGCCAATGGCGCTGAAAGCGGTGCTCTTACATGGCGCGGTTGTAATAGATGGCTGGTTAGTTTCATCTTTGGGCGAATTGCAACTTGCTGCTTTGGGATTGGCTGCTGCTGTTGCTGGCTTTCCTCTTGGCGCGATTCTCGCATTTTCACATGCCATGCAGATAAAAACGGCTCAGACCTATGGGCGCGGCAATCATGCCCTTCAAAAATTGGTGCTGGTATCTGGATTAATTATTAGCTGTGCAATAGGCGCTCTTCTTATTTTGCTGGCGATGGTTCTAGATGATTTTATCCTAGAGCACCTATCTCCCGACCCGCTAATTACAAGCTATGCGATAAGCTATTTATCGGTCTTTTTCTTCTTTATTTTCGGCGAATCAATAAGCCAGTGCCTATCAAGTTATTTCAATGGCTGTGGCCGCACAAAAATACCATTATATAGCTTTTGTTTATCTGTGCCGGTTAATATCTTTACGAGCTTAATCTTAATCCATGGTCTTTTTGGCTTGCCAGCTTACGGCGTGGTTGGCGCCGCGCTAGGGTCTGTCATAGGAACAGTTGTGCAATTGATATTTCTCTTTGCTATGCTCTATCGCGTTGATAACGTTGTGATTTTCACACCCCTTTCTTCGCTATCGACCACAGCCGCATCAACAATCCAACAATTTCTATTCTCATTGCCAATTGCGACAACGTTCATGAGCGCGACCTTTTCCGGGCGTGTAGCAGAATTGATGTATGCCAAGATGAGCCTAACTGAGTTTGCGGCTATGATTATTATAACGCCTTGGATAATGGTTGCAGGCACAATAGCGATGCAATGGTCGCAAGCGACTGGCATCATCGTCGCACAATTATTGGGACAAGGCGCCTCACCAGAAATCTTATCACGTTTTTTAAGTAGAGCGTGGCGCGGCGTCTTCATTGCCGCGGCTATTGTTGCGTGTCTCTATTCGCTTTTATGCATGTCAGCGCCCTTTATTTACAGCAACCTCAGCGCCGAAACCACGTCCCTTATCATGAGCTTTCTACCTATTTTGCTATTCTTACCTTTCATCAGAAGCACAAATGCAATTTGCGGTAATACTCTGCGTGCTAGCGGCGATACAATTTACGTAATGAAGCTATTTTTATACTCGCAATGGCTCTTCCGCCTGCCTGCAATGGCCCTCGCGATATTCTATTTTGAATTATCTGCCTTTTGGGTTTTATCGATTTTACTATTAGAGGAAATCATTAAATTTCCTCCATTCCACTTACGTCTCTATTCGGGGCGGTGGAAAACGGCAGCCGTGCATTAGCAACCCAAATTTTACCTTGCCATCGGTTGAGTTTATTTTGTTGATGATATCTGTGAGGTC
>WTJA01000096.1:0-45658 GCA_011524995.1 Alphaproteobacteria bacterium
TAACCACCATTTATGTGACACATGACCAGATTGAAGCCATGACTTTGGCGGACCGTGTTGTTGTGATGAATAAAGGTGTCATTCAACAAGTGGGCTCACCAACTGACATTTATGACAGGCCTGCCAATGCCTTTGTCGCTGCCTTTATTGGTAACCCAGCGATGAATCTGGTTGATGGCACTTTATCAAAAGGTACTTTCAAAGCTGATGCCATTACGGTGAAAGGCCTTGAGGCAGCCGATGGACCTGTCACACTTGGTTTCCGCGCTGAGGATGCCACGATTGTTGATGAGACGGCAGACCACCAAATCCGTGCGTCAGTCTATACAATGGAGCTTCTTGGTGATGCGACGATGATTACCATCAAGGTAGGGTCATCCATGGTGTCAGTGAAGGCGCATAAAGATTATCGGTGCAACATAGGAGACGACGTCTGTGTGTCTGTACCATTATCAATTTGTCACCTGTTCTCGCAAGAGACAGGCGACCGGCTAGAGGCTTAATCATGAGAGCTTTAGCATTTCCTATGTTTGGCAAGGCACGCCATGTCTGGTCATTCGAACCCGGTGAGGATAAATGTCAGGGAGGACATAATGAAATTTAAATCCATTATCATCGCAGGCGCATTGTCTGTCATGAGCACAGGTGCCATGGCTGATTGTGCCTTTACTAATGTTAACACTGTGAAATCACTCTCAGCAGCGTTTGAAGCTTGGAAAGCTGTCACATCTGCTATGGGTGAATGTGGTAATGTTGAAGCTGAACTTGACCAAGAGTTCCGCACAAAGCAGCCAGAAGCATTCGCGGCTAACCCATCACTTTACCATATTGGCGGTGTTGCTAACTCAACAGCTGTGCCGCTTATCGACGCGGGCACAATCCGTCCATTGGATGATTTGGTTGCCAAATATGGCCAGCACCTCAAGCCAAACCAGCTTGTTGTTGTTGACGGCAAAATCATGGCAATTGCGATGATGGTGAACGCACAGCACATGATGTATCGTAACGATATCTTGGCTGATCTCGGCATCGAAGCACCACAAACTTATGAAGAAGTTTTGGCAGCAGCCGAAAAGATCAAAGCAGCTGGTGTTGTTGATTACCCACTAGGCGGCACATATAAGACAGGCTGGAACCTCGCTGAGGAATTCGTCAACATGTATATGGGCTTTGACGGCGCGTTCTTTAACGCTGACCTCACACCTTCAATCAACAACGCAAACGGCGTTGCTGCTCTTGAAATGATGAAGAAGCTAACAGCTTACATGGACCCAGAATATCTAGTGTCTGATTCAACATATGTTCAGCAGCAATTCCAGCAGGGCAAAATTGCTATGGCAAACCTATGGGCGTCACGCGCAGCAGCCATGGATAATGCGGAAGAATCACAAGTTGTCGGTAAGGTAACAATGTCAACAGCACCAACAGTTGGCGGCGGTTCAACACCAGCCTCAACCTTGTGGTGGGACGGTATCGTGATCGCAGCTAACATCTCAGACAGCGCTGCTGACAATGCGTTCCGCGTTGCCATGGAAGGCCTTGATAAAGAGATGGTTCAAGCCAACAATGACGCCGCTGTATGGTTGATTGATGGTTATGAGCCAACTGCCGCTGCTGCTGGTGCGTTTGCCACAGCTGAAAATGGTGCAAAGCCATACCCAGCTTCAAAGCAGATGAGCTTGATGCACACAGCATTGGGTAACGGTATCGCAGCTTACCTAACAGGTGAAAAGTCAGCCTCAGCGGCACTAGCCGATATCGAAGCGGCTTACACAACAGCTGCAAAAGAAGGCGGTCTTCTAAACTAAGACCTTTATCTTTCGGTAGGCACAGTCTCTTTGTGCCTACCCTCACTACTTAATTACTTTTATGCAAATACACGTTTCTGTGTGAACAGACAGGAAAAGGGTATGAATAAAAAGACCTTTGCAGCATTTGTTGGGCCATCCGTTGTGATGATGATTTTATTCATCGCAATTCCCCTGATTTTTGTTCTCATCCAATCCTTCCAAGTCACACAACCTGTTACCGAATTGGTTGAGGTGGAAAAATGTACCCCTGGCTTCACTGGACAGATTTGCGAGACTAAAATTGAAACACGCCAGATGTTTGACGACGCTGGTAACCCCTTGCGTCAAACGAAATTTGTTGGCTTTGATTCCTATAATAAGGTTCTAGAGCTACAGCGTGCTGGCGCGGCACTTGCCGAGGGAAGCCTCAAAGCCTTTTTGCAGATTGATTTCTGGAAAGCGCTTCGTTTCACACTGACGTTCACGCTTATCACCTTGCCTTTGGTGCTAGGGGTTGGGCTGTTGATCGCGCTAGCGGTGAATAACGCCACGCAACGCATCAAAGGGCCGATTATTTTCATCTCTCTTCTCCCCTTTATCATCACGCCTGTGATTGGGGCGCTCGCTATTCGATGGCTCTTTATTGGCGATGGCATTTTGACCGCCGCTATTGAATGGTATCTGGCACGTGATGTGGCCTTGTTTGCGCAAGGCTGGACGATTGAATTAATGATGCTGTTCTATCGTGTGTGGCATGTGGCGCCATTTGCCTTTGTTGTCTTTTATGCGGGCTTGCAAACGGTAAACCAAGACACCATTGAATCAGCGATTATTGACGGGGCAAGCCGGTTCGAGCGCCTGCGCTATGTGATCATCCCGCATATGATGCCTTTGGTTGTATTTGTGGCTTTGATCCACCTCATGGATGCCTATCGCGCATTCGAAGAGATTGTTGGCTTCTCATCCCAAGCGCATATCATCTCGCTGCAGTGGCTAACTTATGATTTTCTTCAGGCCGATGATTCAGGCAACCGGTCGATTAGCCGGGCATCTGCGAGTGCGATGTTGACCATGATCGGTATTGTATTGCTGTTATTCCCGCTGCTTCGCAAAACGTGGCAAGATTATCGTGGAGGCAAGATTTAAGATGTCTGTTCCAAAGGCGCTTGCGCAACCGCTTTCTCTCAAACTCGCCTCTGCTGGCTTCCTCGTTTTTTGGTGTGTGCTAGCCGCATTCCCTATTCTTTGGATTGCTGTATTGAGCTTCAAAGAGCCGATTGATTCCTTCTCAGCGAACCCGTTCAATGTAATTTTTGGCCCTGTGACATTGGCTAAGGGCAAAGGCCTATCTGCGATTGATATTTTGGCAGGACTAGCTGTGATGTATTACGCCGTTCGTATTGCGGTTGGCCCGCTCAAGCGTGCTGTAGAACACATGACACCAAAAGGGTTTTTGGCCTTTGGGTGGCTTGTGGGCGCGGCGTTCTTTGCCACCGGGTTCTTAATCGTCTTTGTTGGTTTCTTGCCCCTTGTGACATCCTTTTTAAATGGGGTATTAGGGCCTCTTGGCACCCCTATCCTTGGTATGACGATTGAACATTACCAAGCGGTGTGGATTGAAAATGGGTTCTCACGGAATTTCATGAACTCCATGATTGTGACAGCTGGCGTAACAACGGTGTCACTCACCGTTGGGACATTGGCCGGCTATGCGCTGGCGCGTGCTGGTACAATGCTGGCCTTTAGCATTTTGATTGCAGCCTTGATTTTCCGTGCGCTGCCCCATTCGGTCCTCGTTGCCGGCTATTTGCCCGTCTTTATTAATTCAGCAGAAATCCTGGCCCCAATACTTGGTGAGAATGCGCCGACCTTATATGGCCAGCCCGTGGCCGTTATTGCCGTTCTTGTGGCGATTAACCAGCCCTTTACCATTTGGATGTTGCGGTCATTCTTCCAGAATATTCCCGCTGAATTGGATGAAGCGGCCCGTGTTGATGGCTGCACCCATTTCCAAGCCTTCCGTTGGGTCATTATGCCTGTCATGTGGCCTGGTGTTATCACAACAGGGCTATTCTCATTCCTATTGGGTTACAATGATTTCCTTGTCACAAGCTTGCTGCTTGATGCCCAGAACCAGACAATGGTACCGGCGATCACTGGTTATTTTAACCGCGAAACAACCACAACAGACCAAGTTGAAGCTGTAGCAGCCGCGGTCTCTATCACCGCCCCTCTCTTCTTATTGGTTATGATTTTCCAAAGACAAATCGTGAGCGGCCTTACCGCTGGCGCTGTGAAGGGGTAAGCGATGAAGGGTTCTCGTCCAGAACAAGCCGTCTTAACACGTGAGACTGACCTCTCAAAGACAGAGGAAACACGCGCAGTCATCGAAGGTATGGTCGATGGTCTCAATGACCACCGTATTGCTGATATTGGCGAATTTTTCTCAGAATCATTTCGCTGGATGGGCAATCAAGGATGCGGCACAAAAGACGGTTTGCGTGAATTCCAAGAGAATTGGCAAAAACCCTTTCAAGCGGCCTTCTCAGATAAGGTCTGTGTTGATGAGGCGCGTCTCTATATGGGCGAATGGGCCGCCGCCTTTGGGCGCCAAGAAGCCAAACATTCAGGAACCTTCATGGGTGTCGCCCCAACGGGCAAGACAGTCGAAATTCGTTACATGGATTTCTGGAAAGTCGTTGATGGCAAAATCGTTGATAATTATGTCATGGTCGATTTCCCCCATGTTTTGGCACAGCTCGGGGTAGACGTCTTTAACGGCGAGGGCTGGGAAGCATTCGACAAGGGTGAAAAGCAACCACCATCACCTGCATAAGTGATGGCTTGGGATTAAAGTGAAATTTTGGGCACCGGATAGAATAACGTAAACTCAGATGTGTGAAAGATATTAAGATGACAATTCGCTATCTAAAAGAAGGTAAACCACAAACAGAGCGTGCAGAAGATGACGCAAAAGTGCGCGCCATTGTTGAGGCAACTTTGGCCGATATTGAGGCACGAGGTGACGCCGCAATCAGAGAGTTATCTGAGAAATTTGATGATTATTCACCAGCCTCCTTCCGTTTGACTGAGGATGAAATTCAAGCGCTTATCGCCGAGGTCAGCCCGCGCGATATGGAAGATATTAAATTTGCGCATGACCAAGTTCGTAAATTTGCGGAAGCCCAGCGCGCATCGATGACAGACATCGAAGTTGAGCCTATGCCAGGTGTGATTTTGGGCCATAAGAACATCCCTGTACAATCTGTCGGATGCTATGTGCCAGCTGGCAAATTCCCAATGGTTGCCTCAGCGCATATGTCTGTCCTCACCGCATCTGTCGCAGGTGTGCCGCGCATTGTCGCTGCGACACCGCCCTTCCAAGGCAAGCCAAATCCGGCTGTTGTTGCTGCCATGCATCTTGGCGGCGCCCATGAAATTTATGTGCTAGGCGGCATGCAAGGTGTTGGCGCCATGGCCATTGGGACAGAGACGATTGAACCTGTGCACATGCTTGTTGGACCTGGCAACGCGTTTGTGGCTGAAGCCAAGCGCCAACTTTTCGGACGTGTGGGCATCGATCTATTCGCAGGACCAACAGAAACAATGGTGATTGCTGATGAGACGGTTGATGCTGAGATTTGCGCCACTGATTTGCTTGGGCAAGCTGAGCATGGCTATAACTCGCCTGCTGTCTTGCTGACAAACTCTGAGACATTGGCAAAAGACACCTTGGCCGAAATTGATCGCTTATTGGAAATCTTGCCAACGGCTGATACAGCGTCGGTGTCATGGCGTGATTATGGCGAAGTGATTGTCTGTGATAGCTATGATGAAATGCTTGAGGTGGCCAATGATATTGCCTCTGAGCATGTGCAGGTGATGACTGACAGAGATGATTGGTTCCTCGAGCATATGACATGCTATGGCGCGCTATTCCTTGGCCCGCGCACGAATGTGGCAAATGGTGATAAAGTCATTGGCACAAACCACACACTACCAACAAAGAAGGCTGGTCGTTATACAGGCGGCTTGTGGGTCGGGAAATTCCTGAAAACACATTCCTATCAGAAAGTGACAACTGATGAAGCGGCGGCAGAGATTGGCGCTTATTGCTCTCGTCTATGTATGCTGGAAGGCTTTGTAGGTCATGCCGAGCAAGCCAATGTTCGTGTGCGTCGCTATGGCGGCCAGAATGTGCCTTATGGGGAGCGTGCTGAATAATGGCTGACCTGCATCACCATCACAAAGACCTCATCGCCCCCTTCCGCGCTGCCTTTTATGAGGGTGACCAAAGCGCCCTTCGCGCCGCAATGGATACGCTTTTTGCGCCTGATTGTGTCTTCCATATGTGCCACCCATTCGGTGATATCATTGGGCCAGATGCCTATTTTACACAAGTTATCGCGCCTCTCTTTGCGGCGATCCCGGATTGTGAGCGTCGTGACTTTATTGTGATGGCAGGCCAAACCGAACATGGCGGCAATTGGGTTGGCTGTGGTGGTAATTTTATGGGTGTATTTGCCGCGCCCTATCTGAATATTCCGCCAACAGGTCACATGGCGCATATGCGGTTTCATGAATTTTATCAGTTTGAGAATGATAAAATCGTCGAAATGCAAACCATCTGGGACATTCCTGAATTGATGATGCAAGCTGATGCCTGGCCTTTGGCCCCATCGCTTGGCAGAGAATGGTGTATCCCCGGACCAGCTAGCCAAGATGGGCTTGCCATTGGCCCAAGAGATGCTGCCCATAGCGATGCCGCCTGTCAGCATATTGTCGATATGCTTGAACATATGAAACGCCACCCAAGCCAAGGCGGGGCTGAGGTAATGGAAATGCCGCGTTTCTGGCATGATAAAATGAGCTGGTATGGCCCAGCTGGTATTGGCACAGGCCGCGGCATTGCTGGCTTCCGTCATTGGCATCAAATCCCCTTCCTATCAGGCATGCCTGATAGAGGGGCTTATGTGGCTGATATCACCTATCATTTCTTTGGTGATAATGACTATGTTGCGGTGACAGGTTGGCCAAACATGTTACAGACACATACACATGATGGCTGGTTAGGTTTGCCACCAACCAATCAAAAATTAGAAATGAGATCGCTTGATTTTTGGCGCCTTGAGAATGGTAAGATTAGAGAGAATTGGGTCACTGTTGACCTGCTCCATGTCTATGATCAGCTTGGCATTGATATCTTTAGGCGATTGGAAGAGTTCAACAAAGCCCGCTTTGGCATGACCGCCTATAGCCCCCTGAAAGCTGATTAATATGACACAGATGCATAAAACACCCTCATTTGATCTCACAGGCAAAACTGCTCTCATCCCTGGTGGTGGGGGCGGCATTGGATTTGGTTGTGCCTGCGCCCTTGCCGAAGCAGGGGCATCTGTTGTGATTACAGGCCGCACTGAATCCGCTATTCAAGAGGCAGCTGAGACCATCAATGCCGCCGGTTATCAAGCCAGCAGCCTTGTGATGGATATTGCTGATATCCCTGCTACCAAAGCGATCTTAGATGAGCATGGCCCTTTTGATATCATCGTTAATTGCGCTGGCATTGCGCGCCATAAGCCAGCCTTGGACTCCCAACAAGATGAAGTTGAAATGGTGGTTGGCATTAATTTGACCGGAGCTTATTTCCTTCTGGTGCATGCCGCGCAGCAATTAATTGATGCTGGCAAAGAGGGCAGCTTTATTACCATGTCGTCTCAGATGGGGCATGTGGGTGGCATTGACCGGTCAGTCTATTGCGCCACAAAATTTGGCGTGGAAGGCTTTACCAAGGCGATGGCTATTGAATGGGGCCCGCACAAAATCCGTGTCAATACGATTGCGCCTACCTTTGTGCGTACCGCGCTTACCGCCCCCACCTTTGCCCAGCCAGAGCGCGCCAAGTGGATTTTAGATAAAATCAAATTAGGCGAAGTGGCCAATATCGAAGATATCATGGGGGCAACACTCTATCTCGCTTCTGATGCCAGCCGCATGGTCACTGGTACATCTCTATTGGTTGATGGAGGCTGGACAGCTGATTAGTCATGTCACAAGATCGCGTTACTTCCATTGATGTTGCCAAAGAAGCTGGAGTGAGTCAGTCAGCGGTTAGCCGTGTCTTTTCCAAGACTGGCTCAGCCTCGCAAAAAACCATTGATAAGGTGCAAGAAGCCGCGAATAAGTTGGGATATCGCCCTAATCAGCTTGCCCGAACCTTAATCACTGGTAAAAGCCGTATCATCGGGTTGCTTGTCGCCTATCTAGATAATTATTTTTATCCCGAGGCCTTAGAAATCCTATCACGTGAGCTGCAGAAAAAAGGCTATCACGTGTTGATGTTCCTCGCCTCTCAGAAAGAGGGGAATCTCGATCAAGTTGTGCAAGAGATTTTAGACTATCAGGTGGATGGCATTGTCACAGCCTCAGTCTCCATCTCCTCTGATTTAGCACGTCAATGCCGTGAGGCCGATATCCCTGTTGTGATGTTCAATCGCACTGACGATAGTCAAATTTCATCAAGCGTCACATCTGATAACCATCATGGTGGTTATCAGGCAGCAGAATATTTCGTCGCAGCTGGCCATGACAAAATCGGTTATATTGCCGGCTGGCACGGCGCATCAACACAGCGCGATAGAGAGGCTGGATTCCGCGATGGTCTGGCGGCCCATGGACGGGACATCTCTCACTATGCAGTTGGGAATTATGACCTAAACGAAGCCAGACAAGCCGCGCATGCCTTATTTGGCGGTGATGACAGGCCTGATGCGGTTTTTGTAGCAAATGATCATATGGCTTTTGCTGTCATGGATGTCATTCGCCATCATTATGGGCTGCGCATCCCAGAGGATGTTGCCATTATCGGCTATGATGATGTGCCGCCTGCCTCTTGGCCCGCCTATAATCTCACCACGTTACGTCAGCCAGCTCATCGCATGGTTGAGGCAACCATTGCGACTTTGATGCGGCAAATTGAACAAACCAATATCAAGCCCGAGCATATCACACTATCTAGCCCGTTGATTGTTCGTGGCAGCACGAAATTACCCTCTCACCAGAAAGGCGCCTGATTATGTCACTTCAAGGTTTTGACCCGAAATTCAAAGACTTCCCTGATTATATCATCGGCATCACCAAGGAGATTTGGGAAGATCGCAAGATCGCGACGTTGCATCACTATTACACAGATGACATCATTGTGCGCTCACCTGCGTCTATCGTTGTCGGAAATCAAGGTGTGATTGCGGCCACAATGGCAACACTTGCTGAATTCCCAGACAGAACTCTATTTGGAGAAGATGTGATTTGGTCAGGCTCTCCCGAAGAGGGCATGCTGTCTTCGCATCGCATTATCTCAACCGCTACCCATTCCGGTGATGGTGTCTATGGCGCGGCAACAGGCAAGCGTTTGCAATATCGGATCATTGCTGATTGTCATGCCATTAATAACGCCATTAATGATGAATGGCTTATCCGTGACCAAGGCGCGATTGTCCGTCAGTTAGGCTGGGACCCAAAAGAGTATGCTATGGCGATGATTGCAAAAGAAGGTGGGGCCGAGGCCGCCTCTTATCCCTTCCATCCCAAAGATGATATCCCAGGACCATATAAAGGCCGCGGCAATGACAATGAATTTGGCCAGCAATATGCCGATATTTTAAACCGCATTATGGGGGCCGATATGGCAGTCATCCCATCTGCGTATGATAGAGCCTGTCAGCTCGAATATGCCGGTGGCCAAACAGGATATAGCCATGGCTTTGCCGATCAATTCTGGATGGGGCTGCGTGCTAGCTTCCCATCAGCAACCTTCACAATTGATCATCAGATTGGCCGTAATGACGATATGATGCCGCCGCGTGCCGCCATTAGATGGTCCTTGCATGGTAAGCATGATGGGTGGGGCAGCTTTGGCGCACCAACAGGGGCAGATGTCTATATCATGGGCGCTTGTCATGCCGAATTTGGGCCATGGGGGCTGCGTCGGGAATATGTATTATTTGATGAAACAGCGGTTTGGAAACAAATTGCCCTGCAAACAGGGTAGGTCATCTTAAAAGGGGGACGACGGTTATGATAACACCAGCAGAAATGGAAAAGCGCATCGTCAGATATGGTGACCTTGTACCATGTCGCACCGCCTTTATTGATGCCCATACACCAGGATCTGATAAGAAAGAAAATTTCACCATTATCGGCGGTGGTGTATCTGAGTCGGCAGACCAGCATGTGCATATCCAAGACACACCTGGTTTTAACATTGGGGCAGCAGGACAGCCACCTTTCTGTCGGAACTCGCTCCATACGCATCGCACAGCAGAAGTCTTCTTCGTCCTCTCAGGTACATGGCGGTTTTTCTGGGGTCGGTGGGGTGATGCCGGTGAGGTAACGCTTCAAGAAGGCGATATCATTAACATTCCCACAGGCATTTTCCGCGGCTTTGAGAATATCGGGACTGACTATGGTATGATCATGGCCATCTTAGGCGGCGATGATGCGGGCGGCGGTGTTTTATGGGCCCCGCAAGTGATTGAAGATGCCAAAGATCACGGTCTCATTCTCGGTGAAAATGGCACCCTCTATGACACCAAAAAAGGTCAGGCACTGCCAGAAGATGTGGCACCAATGCCGGTCATGGATGACGCCGCGCTTGCGCAAATTAAAGAGCCGTCAGTCGCTGATTTCGTACCAAATTATGTGGCACGTTATTTAGATCTGATGGCCTATGCCAAAGGTCAGCCCGTCTCTGTCATCTCCGAAACCGGCCTGTTGCGTGACAAGCCTGGTTTTGACGTAGAATTTCTATCTCATGCCTCTAGCGATGGACAAGACTACCAAACAGATAAGCATGAGATTTTGATGATTATGCGCGGTCATTGGCGGCTAGACTATGAGGGCGGCACAACGGCTCTTGCCCCCGGCGATGTCGCGGCCATACCCCCTGGATTATCACACAGCCTGAAACCAGCGATGAGCGGTGAAGCCAGCTTATATCGTGTGTGGTCTAATGATGACCCAGCAGGCCCCACTTGGACAGAATGGCAATCATAAAGGAAAAGAAAATGATCAAGACCACACATGTTGGCTCGCTTCCGCGCAAGCAAGACGTTGTTGATTTAATTTTCGCACGTGAAAAAGAACAACCCTACGACCAGGCCACCTTTGATGCGGCTATGACAGCGCATGTTGATGAAACAGTCGCAAAACAAGTGGCAGCTGGCATTGATTTCGTCTCTGATGGTGAAACGTCAAAAATCTCTTATGCCACCTATGTCAAAGATCGCTATACAGGGTTTTCTGGCGATAGCCCGCGCAATGCGCCTGCTGACCTTCTGCAATTCCCTGGTTTCTTGCAGCGTCAGGCTGATTCCGGTGGTACACCCACCTATGCACGTCCCATGTGTACAGGTGAGGTTACTGTCAAAGATCAAAGCGACCTTCATAAGGATATCGCCAACCTGAAGGCAGCTATCGCCAAGCATGGCGCGCATCAAGGCTTCATGAATGCCGCTTCACCTGGCGTCATTTCCTTATTCCTCCAAAATGATTTTTACCCGTCTCGCGAGGCCTATCTTGAGGCACTTGCCGAAGCGATGAGAGAGGAATATCGCACGATCATCGAAGCCGGCCTTCATCTGCAGCTTGATTGTCCAGACCTCGCATTATCGCGTCATATGCTGTTTACAGATATGAGTGATGAGGAGTTTGTGAAGATTGCGGACATGCATGTAGAGGCGCTGAATTATGCGCTATCTGGTTTGCCGAAAGACCACATCCGTGTCCATATTTGTTGGGGCAACTATGAGGGGCCGCATACCTGCGATATCTCTATGGATAAGGTGTTTTCAACATTGATGAACACGCATGCTGGCTATGTATTATTTGAAACATCAAACCCGCGCCATGCGCATGAATGGACTATTTTCCGTGACCGTAAGGCTGAGATCCCAGATGATAAAATCTTGGTGCCAGGCGTGGTTGATAGCACCACAAACTTTGTAGAACACCCTGAATTAGTGCGTGAGAGAATTCAAAGATTTGTTGATATTGTTGGGGCTGACCGCGTGGTAGCTGGCTCAGATTGTGGCTTTGGCACCTTTGCCGGCTATGGGGCTGTTGACCCTGATATCGCCTATGCGAAGCTTGCCTCTTTGGCAGAAGGTGCGGCAAAAGTCACCGGCTAATTTTGGCGTCTCGTCACTGAATAATTTAATAAAATAACAGGAATTAGCCCTGCTAGGATAATCATCAAAGCTGGCAGGGCTGCTTCGGCAATCATCTCATCCTTGGCATATTGATACGTGAAGGTGGCAAAGGTCTCAAAATTAAAAGGCCGCAGCAATAAGGTCATTGGCAGCTCTTTCATAATATCAACAAAGACAAGCAATGCCCCTGCCCCGACTGATGAAGAAATCAACGGAATGATAATGCGCTGCAGACTTTGAGAAAATGATTTCCCTAACGTTTGGCTTGCTTCGAAGATCTGAGGCGCGATGCGGCCTATGCCTGTTTCCACAGCACCAAAGCCCACCGCATAAAACCGCACCATATAAGCGATGATAAGGCCAAACAAACCACCGGTCAGCAATGGTCCCCCAAAGGCTAGCATCGCCTTGTTTAAAAGTCCCAAAAAGCCAAGGACGCCAATGGCAAGAATTGTCCCTGGCACGGCATAACCACAAGCAGCAGCCAGGGAAATATAACGCGATGGCTTTCCTAATTTATAGGTAGTGATAAGGCCGATGATAGCCGCCATCGTGATAATGGCACATACCGCAATAACAGATACTTCAATCGTATTGAGCCAAAGTGACCAAAACGCATTCCGCGCCTCAGCACCAATACCAGCCATCACATGAGATAGCAAAATCAACACAGGGGTCACAAACCCGACCATCACTGGCAGCACACAGACCGCTATCGCACCAAGAGCGTGCCGCCCACGAATAGGCAGAGTAGGTACACCGCGGGCCGTGTTGCCGATATTTTGGAATGACCGCCGGGAACGGGCAAATAATTCAGCGGCTAATAGCGCCATCATCACAAGCAAAGCAATAAGAGATAATTGCGCAGCCGCTGGCATGTTATTCATCCCAAGCCAGACATTAAAGATACCTAAGGTGAGCGTTTCAATGGCAAAATAATCAACGGTACCAAAATCTGATACCACTTCCATGAGAACCAGAGATAGACCGGCAATGATGGCCGGCCGCGCCAATGGCAAACCCACATGCCAGAATAAATGACGGCCTGATACCATCGCCGCCTCAAATAACGCGCGTGACGTATTATGAAAGGCCGTGCGTGCCATGATATAAATGTAAGGATATAACACCGCTGCCATCAGCACGGAGGCAACAGGCAAAGAGCGCACTTCAAAAAACCAATAATCGCGCGCTGATTGGAACCCAAATAGGCTACGAATAGCCGTCTGGATAGGGCCTGCATATTCCAAGAAATCAGTATAGGCATAGGCAATAAGATAAGCAGGCATCGCAGCTGGCAGCACCAACAACCAGCTTAAGACCTTACGCCCTGGAAAGCGGTACCGGCTGACGACCCAGGCTGATGATACCCCAAATAATAGCGCAATCAGACCCGTTCCCATCATCAATAACAGGGTGTTGCCGACATAACGTCCTAGCACCGTTTCAACGAGATGGAAAAAGAGCGGCTCAGATGGGGTCAAAGCCACCAAAATAATCATCGCTGGCGGCGCCAATAACAGGCTGCATAACGCCAATTGTAAGAGCCCCCAACGTGACCGCAATGGATTTGAAACACGTATCATATGTGATGAAGAGACCTGTGATTGTTGTGGCTGCGTCCCTCGTACTATAGCGAGCTATCCTCATGGCGCAACAAGAGATGGCTATTCCCTAACCAGCGCAATCAGAGCGCCTAAAAAAACAGGCAGGAAATCCTGCCTGTTCTATCTGTCTTACTTCGAAAAGGGGGGCTTATTTTGCCACTTCTTTCATGAAGCGTTCTTTAATCATCACAGGGTCATGTTCAATCACTGGGACTTTAATGTTACCAGATTCACATTTTGAGATAATGATTGTCATCTCATCAGCTTCGAATGCTGCTTTGACCACATCAGCGGTTTCTTCAGCGCTACATTCAATAACATTCTCACAGCCACACGCACGCGCAACCTCAGTCATATTAGTCTTTTTACCTGAATAAGTAATTTGGTCGCCTGTTGAGCCATAAGAGCCATTATCAATAATCAGAAGAATATAATTCTTGGCCGGGTTATTGGCGATGGTTGGGAAGGTACCAAAATTCATCAAGACAGACCCGTCACCATCAATCACAAGGACCTTCTTCTCTTGGGCCAGTGCGAGGCCTAGACCAATAGAGGAGGCAAGACCCATGGTACCGAGCATGTAGAAATTGCTTGGCTGATCATCAATGAGATGCATCTCTTGGCTAGGAAGCCCGATATTTGTGACAACTAATTTATCAGAAATAAATGGGACAAGTGTTTTAATCACATCAGAGCGGATCATTATTCAGCTCCTTTCCAGAATGTTGCATCAGTCAAGATTGCCACTGGCTTACGAGACATGAAACAGTGATTGAGGATGCCATCTAACTCATTCACATCATCTTTGTGATGGAAGTGATAAGTTGGAATGCGAAGCTGATTGAGCAAATCCTTGGTATGTACTGCCATTTCAACCTGACATGCCACAGGCTCACCCACTTCACCACGATAGCTAATGAGCATCGGGAGTGGCATGCGATAAAATTGCGTTAATGTCACAAGGGCATTGATGGTAACGCCAATCGCTGTATTCTGCATGATAATGGCTGAGCGTTTGCCTCCCATAGTCGCGCCAGCACACAGCCCAATGCCCTCATCTTCGCGATTGCACGGCACATGTGTAAAGCTGTCTGTAGCATCGATTTTATCAAGTACACCAGCGAGCTGTTTACAAGGAACAGATGTAATAAATTCGATTTTGTTTTTCACAAAATCGGCAACAATTTGGTCATTAATTGACATGAGATGCCATACCTTTTTGGTTAATAACAATGGCTAAAGTGAAACAAAAAACTGGCACTGATGCCAGCAGAAATGATGAGACCAGATATATCACATCACTGGCCATTGCTAAGGCAATAAAATATCGGGACTCACGGCTGTTTTAAGGCGTAGCCAGCCCCGCGGACAGTTCGCACAATATCAGGTCGCTCAGCCTCACCATCTGGCGCTTGGTTGAGGGCTTTGCGCAGACGCGATAAATGCGCATCAACCGTTCTATCTTCTACATAGACCCCATGCCCCCATACGCGGTCAAGTAGTTGCTCACGGCTAAAGACTTGACCAGGACGCTCCATCAGAATTGTCAGAAGTTTAAATTCCTTGGGGCCTAAATGAATGGGCTGCCCAGAGCGTTCAACCGTCATTTGGGCATGATTGATAATCACATCATGAAAGGTTTGTACTTGCTGCGTTGCAGACGGGTTTGTCCGTCGCAATATGGCATGAATCCGGGCCACTAATTCACGAGGAGAAAAAGGTTTGGTGATATAATCATCAGCTCCTGTATCAAGGCCAAAGGTTCTATCACCCTCTTCCCCGCGTGCCGATAGCATGATGATAGGAATAGCGTTCAACCTATCTGATTTGCGCAACATTCGACATACTTCGATGCCTGAATATTCTGGCATCATCCAATCAAGAACAATCAGGTCAGGCTGCCAGCCTTCTGCCAATTCAATGGCTTCACGGCCATCATGGGCCCGCATCACCTCAAATCCTTCTTTGGTCAGATTATAATGCAGAAGTTCAAGTTGGTTTGGCTCGTCATCTGCGATCAAAATGCGTGTGGCCATGTCTCAATCCCTCTTTATGATGCCGCAGATTTAAGCAGTGGGAACTGCACCGTAAAGCTTGTTGATGCCCCGAGCTCTGAAGTGATTGACAGCTCACCACGATGCCGGTTGACGATATGTTTGACAATCGCAAGACCAAGGCCAGTCCCGCCCTTTTGCCGAGACCGTGCTTTATCCACCCGATAGAACCGCTCGGTTAAGCGCGGAATATGACGCTCCTCAATGCCATCACCTTGATTAGTCACAACACACCAAATTTGGCCTGACTCTGCTGGTATCATCTCGACATCAATTTTTGATTGGGGGTGTCCATATTTAATCGCATTTTCAATAAGGTTATGCATCACCTCAACAATTTCATCGCGATCACCTTTGATGCGCGGTACAGGCGCATCCTCGACAAAGCCATCATGAAATTGAATTGTCATCTCTTGACGAGCGGCGCGATCTTTTAGGATCTCAATGACTGACATCATGACCTCACGTACAGCTACCTCCTCATCAGGGACAATATGTTCCTCAACCTCAACCCGCGAGAGCGAGATAAGATCATCAATCAGCCTTGTCATCCGTTTGGATTCTTCATCCATAATACCTAGAAAATGAGACCTCATATCGCTTGGCATATCGTCATCTGCCCGCATCGTCTCAACAAAGCCAATCAATGAGGTGAGTGGCGAGCGCAATTCATGAGATACATTGGCCACGAAATCGCGGCGCACCTTATCAAGATTACGCTGCAAGGTCATATCCATCAAAAGCACACTGACTTGTGTCTCAGACAAAGCTGTCAGCTTTACCCGAAATTGCCGCGTGATTGATTTTTGATGAGAATAGATAAATTCATGCGGTCGCTTTGCTGTGCCAATATTCTTTAGCACATCGTCAAAAGTCACCTGCGAAAATACCTCGCCTAACTGGCGATTAACCAATTCTTCACCAAGCATTTTTGAGGCTGCAGAATTGGCATAGCTGATGGTCTGATCAAACCCAACGAGCAATAACCCGTCATCAAGCAATTTTCCAAACTGCTCCACATCGGTAATGGTTAGGCCAGCAATTTCATCACTTGGTGTCACGGCTCGTTATTCCTTCACAAAACGCTAGGCCAGATGACGCAATGAGGCATGATGCTCATCTCAGTCCTAGCTTAACTATATTATGTGAAGAATTTATGACAAGCCCATGACTTTGGCTTGCCACATTATCTAGCCAATCTTGCCAGAAATATACGCTTCTGTTTGGTCATTCTTAGGATTTGAGAAGATATCAACCGTGGTGCCATGCTCTACCAATTCACCGAGATGGAAATAGGCTGTCTTCTGAGAAACACGAGCGGCTTGCTGCATTGAATGCGTGACAATCAAAATCGTGAATTTTTTCTGAAGCTCACTAATCAGCTCTTCGATAATGGTAGTTGCAATAGGGTCGAGCGCGGAACAAGGCTCATCCATCAACAATACCTCAGGATTCACAGCAATTGCCCGCGCAATGCATAAGCGTTGTTGCTGCCCACCTGACAGGGCAGTGGCTTGGTCATGCAAGCGATCAGATACCTCACCCCAAAGGCCTGCTTTTTTGAGCGAATCTTCTACCACATCTTGCTCTTCACGGCGTGATGTGACCAAACCATGAATGCGGGGGCCGTAAGCGACATTTTCGAAAATTGTTTTCGGAAACGGGTTGGGCTTCTGGAAGACCATACCGACCTTGGCGCGCAACAATACAGGGTCAAGCGCTGCATCATTAATTTCCGCGCCATCAAGCTGGATAGAGCCAGAGACTTTCGCTGAGGGAATGACATCATTCATCCGGTTAAAACAACGAAGAAAGGTAGATTTACCGCAGCCAGAGGGACCAATGAAAGCAGTTACTGTCTTTGCTTCAATATCTAATGAGACGTTATGAAGCGCTTGCTTGTCCCCATAGTGAACAGACACATCTGCGGCTTTGATTTTAATCCCAGTCTTCTTGGCCATCATAATCTCTTTCTTTACCACTTCTTCTCAAACTTACGACGCAGCATGACAGCCGTCAGGTTCATCGCAATGAGGAATAATAACAATACGACAATGGCCAATGATGACCGTTCATAAAAGGCACGCTCAGCCGAATCTGCCCAGATAAAAATTTGGACGGGCAAAGCTGTGGCTGGTGATGTCACACTTGTTGGCACATCAACAATAAAGGCAACCATCCCGATCATAATCAAAGGAGCTGTCTCACCGAGTGCCTGTGCCAAACCAATGATTGTGCCCGTGAGGATACCTGGTGCAGCAAGCGGTAACACATGGTCCAATGCCGCCTGCATGCGCGAGGCCCCAATACCAAGTGCAGCATCCCTAATTGAAGTTGGCACAGCGCGGATAGAAGCTCTTGTTGCAATGATGATTGTTGGCAAAGTCATCAATGCCAATACCATACCACCCACGAGTGGCGCGGAGCGCGGCAAGCCGAAAAAGCCAAGAAAGACAGATAAGCCTAGTAAACCGAAAACAATCGATGGCACTGCCGCCAGATTATTAATATTTACTTCAATAAAGTCTGTGACTTTTCCGGGCTTAGCGAAATATTCAAGATAAATGGCTGCCATGACCGCCAAAGGCAGTGACAAGATTACCGTCACCATTAGCGCTAAAGCCGAACCGACGACAGCACCAAGAATACCGGCACTCTCTGGTTCACGCGAATCAGCCGCGGTAAAGAAGGTCGTATTGAAAACTTTCCGAATTTTGCCATCTGCGACAAGCGCGTCTACCCAAGCAATCTGTTGGTCACTTAACCGGCGTTGCTGTTCTGGGAGATTGCGGTCCATACGCCCTTTCATAAGCATATCGACATCATCAGAAGTCTTAACCCAAAAACTAGTTGGCAAAGTGGCTTCTGGGCCCGCCGCTTCAACCAGCTGACGAAGCTCGAAACCGGCATTAGCCGATACAAGCTCCCCTAAAGCACGTTGCGCCATGCGGTCGGTTACATCTGGGAAATTTGTCCGGAATGACTTTTTGATGCTTGAACCCCAACCATAGCGACGCAGACGCTTCTCATCAAATTGCCCCTCATCATTGAGCAATTTCGCGATCGGGATTTCAAGGTCGATTTTCACTTGTGTTTGCTGCAAGGCTGTATAACCATTGCCGATCACAGTTGACAGTAATGTCACCAAGAACCCAATGGCAAAGATAATGGCAGCCACCCCATAAGCCCGCAGCCGCCGCTCTTTGGCATGGCGCTTCTTTAAGCTTGCTTCGATGATAGCCGCACGCTTTTTGGCGCCTAATTTTTGAACCACATTACTCATAGCGCTGCCCCAAACGTCTAGCCGCTGTTAAAGCAGCAATATTCAATAGTAGCGTTGCCGTAAACAAGGTAATACCAAGCGCAAAAGCAGAGAGCGTTTTTAGCGAATCAAAGGCAGTATCACCTGTTAGCAACATCACAATTTGCACGGTCACTGTTGTGACAGACTCCAATGGATTAGCGGTCAATTTCGCAGATACACCTGCTGCCATCACCACGATCATTGTCTCACCAATGGCGCGGCTAATCGCCAGCAAAAAGGCGCCAACAAGGCCAGGGAACGCGGCTGGCAACACAACTTTGGTCACCATTTCACCACGGGTCGAACCGAGGCCAAGCGCCCCATCCCGCAAAGATTGCGGCACAGCGGTAATCACATCATCTGATAGAGAAGAGATAAAGGGGATAATCATAACCCCCATCACAGCACCTGCCGCCAAAGCTGATTGCGCTGACACATCAAGACCAAGATTTAAGCCAATTGCGCGGAAAAATGGCGCAGCCGTCAAAGCGGCAAAAAAACCATAAACCACTGTTGGAACACCAGCTAGCACTTCCAAAGTTGGTTTTACCACATCACGCACACGCTTTGAGGCAAATTCAGCCATATAGATAGCCGCAAATAACCCAATCGGGAGCGCTACTGCCATCGCAATGGTAGCCACTAACAGCGTGCCAGCCATCACAGGCAACATGCCAAAGGAGCCAGTGGACCCGCCAACATCTTCATCAGCTGCGCCTGCTGCGACTTCGCGCAAGGCCACATTTGGCGACCAATGGGTACCAAAGAAGAAATCAAGCAAACCATATTGTGAGAAAAAGCGCACCGCCTCAATTAGCAAAGACGCAATAATTCCAACAGTCGTTACAATTGCGATCGCAGCAGCAATGAAAAAGGCGCGACGAAGCAATGTTTCAAACAGGATGCGTGCTTTCAATGCAGGCGAGACGCGGCGATAGGCGTAAATAACAGCTACGAGCATAGCAAGAAGCACAATAGAGGTCCGCAGGTTTGACGCTTGCTGCAATGCTTCAGCATAATCATCAGCAAGTTTCAATAACGTCTCATCTTGCGATTCGATAAGGCCAGCTGCAATATTTTGCACTTGCGCTAGCTTCAGATCTAGAAAGCCTTTTTCCAAATCTGGGTAAGCCTGCACAAGCAAGGTTTGTACATTGGCATCGATGAAAGGCTGCGAGCCCAAGGTCCAAACAACCAAGACAAGAAAAGCAGGAAGGAGGGCCCATGCACCAGCATAGAGCCCATAATAGCGCGCCAGCGAATGCGGTTTAACATGGTCCGCGGCAGCAGCTTGGGTAACTTTACGACGGGAAAAAAGGTAAGTGGCAATCGCAATGACTACAATCAGCAGAGCAAGGCTCGAAAATGATGTGAAGAACGTCATGTTGCTTTGTCCTACTTAACCAATGACCGCCTATCGTTTCTCTCGCCTTATATCAGGGGAGGTAATAGGAGTGCAAGTATGGAAAAAGCACCATAGCCTAGATTGGCTATGGTGCCTTTATTATCTAAAGGTCTCTTTTATAGAGAAAATGCGGCTTCCACTTGCTCTTGGAAATCATCCTCTGACAAAGGAACAAGACCAGCTGGGAAGAGATAGCCATCCATGCCCATTGCTTCTTCAGAAATGAACGCCTCGATGAATTCCATCAAACCAGGCACAACATCAACATGTTGCTTTTTCACATAGAAAAATAGTGGGCGTGCACCAGGATATTCATATGATGCGATTGTTTCAAAGTTTAGCTCAACACCATCCAGGATAGAGGCTTTTACCTTGTCGCGGTTAGTGTCAAAGAATGAGTAACCGAAGACACCAAATAAGTTCTTGTCAGCTGCGAGCTTTTCGATAATGAGTGAATCATTCTCGCCAACTTCAATAGCAACGCCATCTTCACGAAGTGATTTGTAGAGATTCTTTGTTTCACCATCATAAAGACCAAGCTTCTTCCAGCCCTCTTTCATGAAAAGCGAACCCATCGCATCTCGCGTACCTGAGGTTGGTGGTGGTACCATCACTGAGATTGGCAAAGCCGGAAGACCCAGAGCATTTACCCCCATTTGTCCTGCCACAAAGGCATCAACCTGCGCCCATGTCTTCATGCCATTGGCTTGAATGTCAGCACCATTTGCAATACCGCCACCAGGCAATTCTGCAGCTAGTGCTGCCGCGATATGTGCGATTGAGATTGAGAAAGATTCACCCTCGAGAGAATTGGCAAATGCGACGCCATCGTTACCAACAATAAATTCGACGAATTCAACACCGTTTGATGCACAAAGCTCTTCCTCTGAGGCTTTAATGGCGCGTGAGGCATTTGTGATATCAGGATGTGACAGACCGACACCTGCACAAAATAGCTTCAGCCCCCCACCAGAACCTGTTGATTCAATCACAGGTGTCTTAAAACCCGAAGATTGGCCGAACTTTTCAGCAACGATTGTTGAAAATGGATAAACCGTTGATGACCCAACAATTGAAATCTGGTCACGAGCCTGTGCAGCGCCTGAAACAGCCACCATAGCTACAAAACCAACAAAACCATGAACGAAACGCATTGGATAATCCTTCCCTATCGCGAACCTAAATCACTTCCGATGACGCCACAATAAGGGAGGTTTGTGACAATTTTGTTACAAATAGGTGACAGTTTTCAGACAAACCCTTTTTTTAAGAAGAATGCACCGCTATTTGCGCAGTTTGACCCGAATTAAAGTGACGGAGATTTCTGCCCGAAAAAGCATAACTTCACTCTTGCCCTTTTGAAAAAGAGAGCGTTAGAGTACAGAAGAATTTCCCTCACTTTCAGAGGGACGACGCCCCGTTAACCCGACTTATGCATATCATAGGGATCTTATATGACTAACATTGCCCATTATATTAACGGCCAACTCACAGCTAGCACATCTGGTCGCTCGCAAGACGTCTTTAACCCTGCGACAGGTGAGGTTACCCATCAGGTTGCTTTGGCAAGTGAAGCAGAGGTTGATGCCGCAATTGCAGCTGCGAAGGCGGCATGGTCTTCTTGGGCAGCCCAACCAGTATTACGCCGCGCGCGCATCATGGATAAGTTCAAATATATCGTCAATGAACGTGCACAAGAACTAGCAGAAGCGATTTCAGCCCAACATGGTAAAACCGTAGATGACGCGCTTGGTGAAGTTACCAGAGGCGTTGAAGTGGTTGAATTTGCAACCTCTGCCCCCTCATTCATGAAGGGGGAGTTCTCTGAAAATGTCGGCTCTGGCGTCGATAGCCATATGATCCGCCAGCCGCTTGGTGTTGTGGCAGGTATTACACCTTTTAACTTCCCTGCGATGGTGCCAATGTGGATGTTCCCTGTAGCACTGGTCACAGGCAACTGCTTTATCCTGAAACCATCTGAGCGTGACCCATCAGCCTCGCTTCTATTGGCGCAATGGCTCACAGAAGCTGGGCTTCCTGATGGCGTCTTTAATGTTGTACAAGGTGATAAATTGGCGGTTGATCGCCTCCTCACTCATGAGGATATCAGCGCTGTTAGCTTTGTCGGCTCTACCCCGATTGCAAAATATATCCATCAGACAGGTACAGCGCATGGCAAACGTGTTCAGGCGCTTGGCGGTGCGAAGAACCATATGGTTATCATGCCTGACGCAGATTTAGACATGGCCGCCTCTGCGCTGATGGGGGCCGCTTATGGGTCCGCTGGCGAGAGATGCATGGCCATTTCTGTTGCCGTACCCGTCACAGATGCTGTTGCTGATGCCTTAATTGAACGCCTTGTGCCGCAAATTGAAGCGCTCAAAATTGGGCCGGCCTCTGATCCAAGCTCAGAGATGGGGCCGCTTGTGACACAGGATGCGGTGGCAAGAGTGAATGACTATGTCACACGTGGCGAGGCCCAAGGCGCCAAAGTTGTGTTGGATGGCCGCGGCTTTACCCAAAATAAGCAAGGCTATGAAAAGGGTTTCTTTGTTGGCGGCACATTACTGGATAACGTCACCGAAGAGATGGATTGCTACCGGGATGAGATTTTTGGCCCCGTGCTATCAGTGGTGCGTAAAAAATCATATCAAGAGGCCGTCGACCTCATCCATGGTCACAATTATGCCAATGGCACAGCTATCTTCACAAGAGATGGTGATGCGGCGCGCAGCTTTGCCCAAGATATCGAAGTGGGAATGGTGGGTGTGAATGTCCCAATCCCTGTGCCGATGGCATTCCATAGCTTTGGTGGTTGGAAAGATTCTCTGTTTGGGGAACATCACATGCATGGGATGGAAGGGGTGCGTTTCTATACTCGCATCAAGACAACAACCATCCGCTGGCCATCTGGCATGCGAAGTGATCCACAATTCACAATGCCAACATTAGGATAAAACTAAAAGGCCCTCAGATGAGGGCCTTTTTTAGTCGTTTAGCGAGGTGTTACGATAAGTCTGGCAAATCCCGAAAATGATCGAGAGCCTCTGGATTCGCCAAGGCACCAACATTGTCGATTTCCTTGCCATGAACAATATCTCTGACCGCCAATTCTGTGATTTTACCCGATTTCGTGCGGGGAATATCAGCCACCTGTAGAATGATGGCAGGCACGTGACGCGGCGTCGCATTTTGCCGAATCTGCCCTTTGATTTTCGCGCGCAACCCGTCATCGATGGCAAGGCCATCGCGCAATCTGACGAACAACACCACGCGTTGGTCATCATCCCAATCTTGGCCAATCACAACCGCCTCAACGACCTCATCTAGGGCTTCTACCTGACGATAAATCTCTGCGGTGCCAATACGAACACCGCCTGGATTGAGAGTCGCATCTGACCGACCATAAAAGATCATGCCACCTTGCGGTGTTAACTCTACGCAATCACCATGGTGCCAAATATTTTCAAATCGCGCGAAATAGGCTTTGTGATAGCGGGCGCCATCTTCATCATTCCAGAATGACACTGGCATTGACGGATGCGCTGAGATACAGACAAGCTCGCCCTTCTCACCTTCAATCGGCTCACCAGCTTCGGAATAAACACGCACATCCATGCCAAGGATACGTTTCTGGCATTGCCCCCGATAAACAGGGTCAATGGGGCTGCCGCCAACAAAACAGCCAATAATATCAGTCCCGCCTGCAATAGAGGCAAGGCATAAGTCAGACTTCCAAGCGTTGTAAATATAATCAAACCCGGCCGCTGCGAGGGGAGAGCCCGTTGAGAAGATAACGCGCAAATCATCTAAATTAGCAACGTCACGGGCTACCAATCCTGCTTTGGCGCAGGCATCAATATATTTGGCAGATGTGCCGAAATGACTCACTTGTTCTGCTGCGATGATCTCAGCAAACCGGCTAGCCCCCGGATAGAAGGGAGAGCCGTCATAAAGGACAAGGCTTGCCCCACACATCAAAGCTGAGATGGACCAGTTCCACATCATCCAGCCACAAGTTGTGAAATAAAAGAGGCGGTCACCCTCTTGCACATCACCTTGTAATTGCAGCTCTTGCTTGTGACGTATCATCGTGCCACCCACCGAATGCACAATGCATTTTGGCAAGCCTGTGGTGCCAGATGAAAACATGATATAGAGCGGATGATCAAAGGAAACACGCGTAAATGTCAGCTCTTGCGGCTGATAGGGGGCACAAAATGCCTCCCAAGAAATAGCATCTTCATGGGTAGCTGTTGGCGCATCATCACAAAGCGAGAAATAAACAAGTTTCTGTGCTGAAGGGATGGCTTCTAGGAGCTCTTCTCCCAGCGGCAGAGAGGGAAATGATTTGCCATTATAATAATAGCCGTCAGCACAGAGTAATAAGGTCGGTTCAATTTGCGCGAGCCTATCCATCGCTGCGGCAAATCCAAAATCGGGTGAACAGCTCGACCAAATCGCACCAAGCGAGGTAGCCGCTAACATAAAGGCAATCGTCTCTGCTGTGTTTGGCACCAAGCCAGCCACTCTGTCGCCTTGTGAGACACCAGCATCACGCATCGCTTGCTGCAAGCGAGACACCGTCTGCTGTAAGTCATCATAAGACCAGCTATGACGCGCACCGTCCTCACGATGGAAAATAATCGCCTCATCTTCGCCTTGATAACGCAGCATATTCTCAGCGAAATTCACCTGCGCCTCTGGGAAGAAGGCCGCTTTTCGAATATCATCATCATGATGATAGGCCACCTCACCAGGCACCCCAATCAGATCGGTAAAGTCCCAAACACTGCGCCAAAAGCTATCCTTATCAGACACAGACCACGCCCATAGCGCATCATAAGATGAGAAGTCCCCTATCTCTTCTTCGCGCAGATAATTCATATAATGGGCTAATAAGCAGTCTTGTGATTGTTGGTCAGAAGGAGACCACAGCATGTCATCCATTATTGGAACCTCCGCAAATTTGGCTGCAGATTATCCCATCGATTGATGGGACGCAACCTCCTGTGCCGCGAGGTGAATGGCCTTATCTGTGACCTCTAAATCATCATCTGTGAGGGCCAAAGAGGGGTAGAATTTACCAGGGCTTTTGAAGATACCATTGGCACGCAAGACTTTGTTAAAGACCATATTTGACTTTGCATCAGCTGCCTTCACATCGCGGTAATTGCGCACATCATGGTCACAAAATAGCACATCAAACAATGTCGGTTGTCCCACGATCTGATGGGCAACCCCTGCGGCATCAAGATGCGTTTCAATCATTCCCATCACTGTTTCACCCAACTCATAGAGCCGCTCATACGCCCCATCACGGCGCAGAATTTCCATGGTCTTCAAGCCTGCGATAGAGGCGACAGGGTTGCCTGACAACGTACCAAGCTGCATAAGCCAGCCTTCAGCGCCAACGGCTGATTTATCGAAATGAGCCATGATATGTTTTGGCCCTGCAATCGCGGCAAGCGGGAACCCACCGCCAATAATCTTACCAAATGTCGCAAGATCAGGTGTCACACCATAATGGGCTTGTGCCCCTTCATAGGCAAAGCGAAACCCTGTTACCACTTCATCAAAAATCAACAAGATACCTGTTTCATCACAAATCGTGCGCAACCCTTCAAGGAAGCCGGGGACAGGCGGAATAATGCGCTGCAATGGCTCCACAATAATGGCGGCTAATTCATCTTCATATTCCGCAACTAATGAGCGTACAAATGCCAGATCATTGAACGGCGCGACGAGCATATCAGCTTCAACGGAGGCCGGAATACCGGCTGAATCAGGTACAGCTTGCGGAAAATTCACCATTCTCTCAGGGGCAAGGCTCATTTGCGCCTCAGCACACATGCCATGATAGCCGCCTTCAAATTTGAGAATCTTAGACTTGCCGCGATAGGCTCTGGCAAGACGCATCGCATACATATCTGCTTCACCACCCGCAGAGACATACCGAATCTGTTCGGCACATGGCACCGCGCGGCAAATCTCTTCGGCAAGTGCCAAGCCATCTGGGTTATTCGCAAAGAATGTCATCCCCTTGCCAACTTGCTCTTTGACGGCCTCTACCACTTCTGGATGGCCATGGCCTAACACCATGGGGCCAGACCCAATCAGATAGTCAACATAGCGGTTGCCCTCACTATCAAAGACATGCGCGCCGTTACCACCGGTGATGAAAATAGACGGGTCAAAATTCCCGAAACCACCAGCTGGCAAGACTGATTGCGCCCGTGATTTTAAATCAGCAAGAGAGGAGGAGATATGTGACATAATACTGACGTTTCCCATTCAGCCTTGAGTTTAAGAGATATGTGACAAAGACGCGCCTAGCTTATCTTCATTTGGCGTCACGCCCAGACCTGCGCCATCTGGCACGGTGATACAACCCTGATTGCGCACCGGCAGGCTGTCATCCAATTTCGGCGATACATAGGCAGATAGATCACAGACATTCATCACATAATGTGGTGGTGTTGATGCCCCCACATGCAATGCCGCAGACGTTGTGATGTCTGAACCCCATGTATCTTCGATACACATCTTGGTTCCTAGTGAGACACATAAATCACGCGCCTTGCGCAGTGCGCTAACGCCGCCAAATTTTGATAATTTCAATGCGCCAGCATCCATACAACCAGCCTCATAACCGGCAAGCAAGCTGTATGTATCAAAAATATTTTCGTCCAACTTCATCGGTAAGCCAGTGGCCTGACGCACACGTGCACAATCAGTGATGGTGGCACAAGGTTGTTCCAACATAATATCAAGATGCGCCACAGCGCGGCCAACCCTTGTGGCATCAAGGCTTGTTGCGCCGCAATTCCAGTCACCATAGACCAAGGGCCCCGCGCCAACAGCCTCTCTGACAAGACGAAGCCGTGCAATATCAGCTTCGTTGTTCTTATCAGCCCCTAATTTGACTTGGAACTGTGTCATACCAGCTGCTTGCTCTTCTTTGGCAATACGCGCCATCTCTTCTGGGGCAATACAGGTAATGGAATGATAAAGCGGCAGTGGCGCCTGATAATGACCACCTAGATATTTATAAAGGGGCACTCCTGCCGATTTGGCAGCGATATCATGTAAGGCGATATCAAGGGCTGATTTCGCATAGAGGTGACCTTGCAAATAATGATCACAGGCCGCCATCACCACCTCAGGATGGGTGGGGTCAGCGCCGATCAAAACAGGTGCCAAATGCTCAATCGCAGGGATCACCCCATCGGCATAGGCTGGCAAATAATGCGGGATAGGACAAACCTCTCCCCAACCAGAGTGAGTGCTATCTGTATCAATACGAATAATCGTTGAGATCACTTCGTCACATGTTTTCCCCTCAGCCATATAATATGTCTCATGGCTTTTTAGAGGCACCTGCCAACATGTTATTTGTGTGATTTTCATAGCACCCTCTCCTTTGCTAGGCTGGCTTACGCATCGGTGCGTGGCAAAGCGCTTGTTGGATCATATAACGCTTCGGCATGAACCGTGGCGCGGCGTGATTTGCCATGAATAATGACCTCTAGCTCTGTCCCCTCTTGGGCAGCATGTGGCTTAAGATAGGCAAAGGCCAAAACCTTACCAACCGTTGGACCATAGGCCACAGACGCTGTCGAGCCGACAACAACCCCATCAAGGAGAATGGCTTCGCCACCATGCCCATAAATATCACCCTCTGTCTCAATAGAGAGATAGGCACAAATCCATGGCATATCTGCGCCTTGCAAGGCGATTGTGTTCTCTTTACCGACAAACGCTTTATCAAGTTTCACGAACCGCATGACATCTGCTTCTGGCAGCGTGACTTCATTTGTCAATTCACCAGCGCCTTTAAAGGCCTTTTCCATACGCATCGCATTCATCGCAAATGAGCCATAATCTGCCATATTATGGGCTTCACCAGCGGCTGATAGGGCTTGATAGACATCAACCATACCATCGCGCGGGATATGAAGCTCCCAGCCTAATTCACCGGCATAGGACAACCGAAGCGCCCAAAGCTTATGACCAGCAATGGTTATTTCTTGTGCTGATAACCATTTGAAATTGGCGTTATCGAGCGGCGCATCTGTTACTTGTTGCATGATAGCGCGGCTTTGTGGCCCGTTAATGGCCAGAGCACCCCAGCTTTCTGACAGGCATGTCACAGCGATATCGGCATCACCTTGATGACGCGCAATATGGTCTAACAAACGCTGTTCAAAGAAGGCAGCACACACAAGATAATAGCGTGCGTCATCAAGCTTAACGATGGTTGTCTCTAGCTCAATCCGACCTCGTTCATTCAGCATATGTGTGAGGCCAATACCACCAACCTTTTGCGGTAGGCGGTTTGCTGTTAGGCGATCTAATAACTCGGCCGCATCTGGTCCAGACACTTCAATCTTTGTAAAAGCAGAGATATCCATGATCCCAGCACTTGTGCGGACAGCTGCCACCTCTGCTGCCACAAGGTCATCTACCACTGTGTGGCGGAATGAGTAATGATCTTCTTGTGCGACACCATTTTTGGCAAACCAGCGCGGACGCTCATGACCATACACCTCTTCATAGACCGCACCTTTTTGCTTTAACAGATCATAAAGCGGGCTTGGCTTGATGGGACGACCGGCCAAACGATTGAAATGCGGGAATGGGATTTCATGGCGTAAACAGTAATCTTCCTTCGCCTTAATGACCTGCCACTCTTTATTCGCATAGCTGCCAAAACGACGTGGGTCATAATCACGCATTGAAATATCAGCGGCGCCATGCACCATCCATTTGGCAAGCTCACGCGTCAGGCCTGGGCCCCAACCAATCCCAATTTGCGTCCCACAACAACACCAATAATTCTTGACCCCTGGCGCAGGACCGATCAAAGGGTTGCCATCTGGCGGATGGCTGATAGCGCCATGTACTTCACGCTTAATCCCAAGCTCGGCAAACAGAGGCATCCGCTCCATCGCATTTTCAAGCCATGGCATGATGCGATCATAATCAGCTTCAAACAGCTCATTCTCCGCTTCCCATGGGCAATGATCTTCCCAAACAGTATTTGGGTTTTCTTTTTCATAAATACCAATAAGACCTGATTTCTGTTCCATACGGATATAGCCAGATACCATCTTATCATCACGAATCACGGGCAATTCTGCATCCAAATTTTGAAACTCAGGCACGGTATCTGTCACAAGATAGTGATGCGTCATGGATGTCATCGGCAATTGTAGCCCTGACCATTCCCCCATCTGGCGCGCATAGGTACCGCCGGCATTCACAACATGTTCACATGTAATAGAGCCATAGGGAGTCTCAACCAACCATTCACCTGATGGTAAGCAGGTGATGTTTGTCGCTTGGCATCGGCGAATGATTTTGGCGCCTAATTGACGTGCGCCTGTTGCCATGGCTTGCGTGACACCTGACGGGTCAACATGGCCATCATCTGGTGTATGCAAAGCCCCTAGTACCCCATCAAGGTTATAATAGGGATGCAACTCTCTGATCTTGGCAACATCGACCATCTCAATGTTAAAGCCAAGCGACCGACCAACAGATAAGGTATGACGCAGCCAGTCCATCTCATCTTCGGTGTAAGCCAAACGAAGGGAGCCACAACCGTGCCATGTCACAGAATGACCTGTCTCAGCTTCTAGGGCGCCAGAATAGAGGTTAATGTTGTAATCAACACATTTCCCAAGCGAGTAGCTAGATGTTGAATGCGTGATTTGCCCTGCCGCATGCCATGTCGAACCTGATGTTAATTCTGCCTTTTCCAACAGAACCACATCGCTCCACCCTTCATGCGCTAGATGATAGGCCAAACCACAACCCATCACACCACCACCGACAATCACAACACGAGCATGAGACGGTACTTGAATATCCATAATGACACCATTTTCATAACTATTTGCCTAAGCCCACTAGGATGAAACGATGCAGACCATCACCCCAATCGACGCCATAACCAAACAGTTATACCAATATTTTTAAAAAGCAAAACATTTGTTTGCTTATCATGTCAGGCTGCGGTAATTTTTACAGCATGGAACAAGCACGCATAGAACATATCATCGATCATATTAGCCAACGATTTGAGAGCTTTTCGCCGCAATTGCGAAAGGCGGCTCGCTATGTCATGGATAATCCCCAAGATGTGCCAATTTCATCAGTGCGCGTGCTGGCAGATGCAGCCGATGTCAAACCCAATAGCTTTGTGCGTCTGGCGCATGAACTTGGCTATGATGGTTATGATGAGTTTCGCGAGCTATTCCGCAATCAGTTGCGCAAAGGCAGCGCTGATTTTCCCGACCGTGTCAGATGGCTTCAGACCATTCGCCAAACAGGTGATATGGGTCAGCTTTATGCGAATATGGTCAATGATGCGATTGGCAATCTTGAACAAAGTTTTGCCGGCATTGATGAGGCGTCAATGCGCGCTGCGGCAGAGACCATTTGGCAAGCGCGTCATGTCTATGTGATGGGCGTTGGTGTGAATTATACAAATGCGGCCAATTTTGCCTATCTCGCTTCAACTGGCATGAATGATTTCACAGCGATTCCGCGCCCTGCATCAACGGCAATTGATGATTTGTCGCGCGCCACAGACGATGATGTTTTGATTGCCATTACCATGAGCCCTTACCGCAAGGAGGTATTGGAAACAGCCCGATTTGCCAAAGAACGTGGCATGAAATTAGTGTCGCTGTCTGATTCATTCGCGTCCCCCGTAATCACGCAAGCGGACCATCCTTTCATCATTCACATTGACACGTCCCAATTTTTCCCATCATCTGTTGCGATTATCGCTGTGTTAGAGACGCTCTTATCTTTTGTTGTCGCTGTCGCAAGTGATGAAATTGCAGACCGTGTTGAAAGCTTCCACCAGCATCGCCATGAGCTGGGCCTATATCATGAGGACTAAAAATGACTGACTCCCCCATCCTGTCATTAGACGCGCGTTACTATACAGACCCTGCCCTATTTGCGCTGGAACAAGATAGCCTTCATGCCAAAACCTGGCAGTTTGCAGGCCATCAATCCTTGCTGCAAAAGCCTGGGGATTATTTTACCTTTGAAATTGCCGGCCAGAATTTATTCTGTGTCATGAATCGTGATGGCAGCATCAACACCTTCTATAATGTATGTCAGCATCGCGCCCATCAATTGGTCTCTGGCGCCGGCTCATCACGCGTGATCACATGTCCCTATCATGCGTGGACATATGATTTGGATGGCCAATTCCGCGCCGGACCCAATACGAAATCTGTTGCTGGTTTTGATGGTTCTAAAATTTGTCTGACAAGCGTGCGCACAGAGATCTTCTTAGGCTTTATCTTTGTTAATCTTGATGATGATGCCGCACCCATGGATGACTGGTTCCCCAATGTCCGCACAGAGCTTCAAGCCTTTGTCCCCCATTGGGAGGAACTACGCCCACTTGAATATGTCGAAATTCCAGAGAATTGTAACTGGAAGGTTTCTGTTGAAAATTATTCAGAATGTTATCATTGCTCATTAAATCATCCGACATTCTCAACCGGTGTTGTGAAGCCAGAGACCTATGATATTCAGCCGCAGGGCTATTGCTTGCGCCATATGACAGAATGCCAAAATCTTGACGATATGACCTACCATATCGACACATCAAAATCACATGCCACAGACTATTCAAGCTGGTTCTTATGGCCTTTATTCTCGTTCCAGGTCTATCCCGGCAATGTCATCAACACCTATCATTGGCGCGCGATTGATGCTGACCATGTGGTGGTCTATCGCGGCTGGTATATAGGGGGCGGTCATGACGCTGATGTCATTCATAAATTGGCTATCCAAGATAGAGAAACCACAGTTGAAGAAGATATCCATCTTGTGGAATCAGTGCAGAAGGGCTTGAAGTCACGCGGCTACCGCCCTGGCCCATTGGTTGTCGACCCTGCCTGCGGCGTAAACTCAGAACATTCGATTAAAGCCCTGCAAAGCTGGATGCGTAGCGCGATTGATGAACCTGACCTGCCGCGCCCATAACCTCGATTAGGAGATAGTGATTATGACTGATCAGATGAACGCATTCGTCCTTATGGGTCACGGTGATTTTGACCAATTGCAATGGCGCGAAGATTGGCCTGTGCCTGTACCAGAGGCCGGTGAAGTCCTTATCAAGGTGGGGGCCTGCGGCCTCAATAATACAGATGTGAATACGCGAACTGCTTGGTATTCCAAAGCCGTATCAGAAAACACCACTGGCGGTGCCTTTGATGACGCCAATGACGAAGATGCCACATGGGGCGGGGCTGCTATTACCTTCCCGCGCATTCAAGGCGCGGATGTGGTTGGTGAGGTTGTTGGCCTTGGCGCTGATTGTGATGCGTCTTTGATGGGCAAACGCGTGATGATCGACACATGGCTACGTGACTGGTCAGACCCCACCAATATGGATAAATGTGGTTATTATGGCTCTGAATGTGATGGTGGATTTGCACAATATACCAAAATCGATCAGCGCCATGTCCATGTGGTAGAGAGTGATCTCTCTGACGCAGAACTTGCCACTTTTGCAACATCTTCGATCACAGCTGAGAATATGCTCGAACGCGCTGCTGTCACAGCAGGAGACCGCGTCTTGATCACAGGCGCTTCTGGCGGTGTTGGCTCAGCATTAATCCAACTTGCCAAGCGGCGCGGCGCGATGACCATTGCCCTCTGCAGCAAGAGCAAGATGGATGCCGTAAAAGAAGTTGGCGCTGATGTTGTGCTTGACCGGGATACCGCTGATCTGAAAGCGGCATTGCGTGAGGCTACAGGGCATGAAACAGTCTCTGTTCTAGCCGATGTGGTAGGCGGTGATGACTGGCCGAAATGGCTTGACCGCATTGAGCGCGGCGGTCGTTTGACCTGCGCCGGTGCCATTGCTGGGCCAATGGTGACCTTTGATTTGCGCACCTTCTATCTCCGCGATCTCGTCTTTACAGGCGCGACGATTGTCCCTGTTGGTCTTTTTGCCAATCTCGTAAGCTATATTGAGAAAGGCGAGATCAAGCCTCTCCTCGCAGAAACCTTCCCGCTATCAGAGCTACATGATGCGCAACGGGCTTTCATTCAGAAAAGCCATATTGGTAATATTGTGGTGACACCATGAAAATCACAGGCATAGCGATTTATAAAAAAGCCCTCCCCTATGTTGGTGGCACTTATTATTGGGGGGCAGGTAATGTCATTGATATCGCTCATGCCTCTGTTGTTGTTATCCACACAGATACAGGCCTCTTCGGCACCGGTGAATTCACCCCCTGCGGTGAGAATTATATGATTGCCCATTCTGAGGGGGTAGAAGCCGCTGCGCGCCTCTTAGCACCTGTTCTTATTGGCCAAGATCCACGCCAAGTAGCTGCTATGGAACAGCTCATGGATAAGACCATTCAGGGACATGGCTATGCCAAGGCCCCATTTGATGCGGCTTTCTGGGATTTATTGGGCAAAGCAAGCGGCCAGCCTGTTTGGATGTTGATGGGTGGCAAGCTAACAGATGGGGCGCCCATGTACCGGGTCGCGCCACAAAAAGCCACTGATGAAACCAAAGCTGAATTACAAGCCCATCGCCAAGCTGGCTATCGTCAGTTCCAAATCAAAGTGGGGGCCAATTGGGCCGAGGATATTGAGCGGATTCGCGCCGTTGTGCCATTATTGGAGCCCGGTGAAAAAGCGCTGGTAGATGCCAATCAGGGCTGGCGTGTCGATGATGCCATTCGCGTCGTGCGCGCGACCAGAGATCTTGACTATATCTTAGAACAACCTTGCCATTCTTATGAAGAATGCCAACAGGTGCGCGCCAAAACTGATTTGCCGATGAAACTTGATGAATGCATCACCGATTTGAAAATGGCAATGCGTATTGTGCATGACAAAGGCACAGATGCGGCTTGTTTGAAAATTTCCAATCTTGGCGGGCTTTCAAAAGCACGGCGTGTGCGCGACTTCTTTGTCGCGAACCGGATCCCGGTTGTGTCTGAAGATAGCTGGGGCGGTGAAATCACCACAGCGGCCGTATCTCATTTTGCGGCCTCAACCCCAGAAGAGTTTTTGCTAAACTCAACTGATCTTCATAACTACAACACCGCTTCTACAGGTAAGCCAGGGCCGGCAACAAAACAGGGCAAATTATATGCCTCTGATGCGCCAGGTCTTGGCGTCACACCATGCTATGACAGCCTTGGCGATCCTGTGGCAACCTATGGGGATGTTTCATGAAAATCACAAAGATCACCGTTTTTCAAAAAGATTTGCCACTCGCCAAACCGTACTATCTCTCAGGTGGGCGTTTGCGCTTTGACGTCTTGGATGCCACCTTTGTTAAGATTGAGACAGATGAGGGTATCACAGGCTGGGGTGAAGGCACGCCATGGGGCCATACCTATATCCCAGCGCATGGCCCTGGTATCCGTGCCGGCATTGAAACCATGGCCCCGCGGCTGATTGGTTTGGACCCACGTGCGCTTGAGACAATCGAATATGCGATGGATAAGGAATTGCCAGGCCATCTCTATGCGAAATCAGCCATTGATCTGGCATGTTGGGATATTTTGGGTCAAGCAAGTAATATGAGCCTCACTGAGCTTCTCGGCGGTGATAGAGGCGGCGGTGTCCGCATTATGTCGTCTATCTCAACAGGCACACCGCAAGAAATGCTTGCCCTTATTGATGAGTATCGTGCCCAAGGCTATGAAGGTCATTCTGTGAAAGTCGGTGGCGACTACGAAAAAGATATTGAGCGCATCCGCTTCCTCGAAAGCCAGCGCTTACCAGGTGAGCGCATTTTATATGATGTGAACCGTGCCTGGTCACGCCGGGAAGCCTTACTTGTTATGAATGCTGTCTCTGATTTAGCCGTCTCGTTTGAGCAGCCTTGTGAGACATTAGAGGATATTGCGAAAATCAGACCTCTTACCTCTGCCCCTATTTCAGTTGATGAAACATTAGTCACTTTGCAAGATATGACACGTATCGCCGCTGAGGGATTGGCTGAGATTGCTGGCATTAAGATTAATCGTGTGGGCGGTTTAACAAAGGCGCGGCGCCTGCGCGATATGGCACTAGCACATGGCATCCAGATTTATGTGATGGCAACTGGTGGGTCAGTGATCGCTGATACAGAAGCAAGCGCACTAGCGCTATCTATTCCAGAAGAAATGCGCCTTGGCGGCTGGGCCTGCCAAGATATGCTCACCGTTGATATTGCAGAAGGGCGCGGCATGCGCTCGCAACAAGGATATCATTATGCGCTTGATGCGCCAGGCCTCGGCTTCCAGCCTGATGAGCCCCTCCTTGGTAACGCTGTGGCAGTGTATGAGGCGGCCTAATGACAAGCTATCAGGACCTCATCACAGCGCTGACGCCTGCCATCTATGAGGCAGGCGCCAAAATCATGGATGTCCATGAGACATTTATTACCGCGAATATCAAATCAGATGGCTCACCGGTCACAGAGGCTGATGAAGCAGCAGAAGCCATTTTGCTGCCTGCGCTGCGCGCTATCGCGCCAGATATTCCCATTATCTCAGAAGAAAATGCCGCCTCGCATCAGCTGGCGCCGGCTGATAGCTTTTTTCTGGTAGACCCGCTTGATGGCACAAAGGAATTCATCAAGCAGGATGGCAAAGGCAGCTTTACGGTTAATATTGGACTGGTTGTGTCTGGGAAACCGGTCATGGGCATGGTGTATGCGCCAGCCTTTGACCAGCTCTTTACCGGCATTGTTGGTGACGGCGCCACGCTGATGGAAGCGGGACAGGAGACCAGACTATCAGTGCGGAATGTACCGGCCGCTGGCCCGGTAGCAGTCGCATCTGCGTCCCATCGTGATGAGGCCACAAATAACTGGCTCACCGCCCACCATATTACCCAAACAACGTCAATTGGGTCCTCATTAAAATTCTGCCTTGTGGCGCAAGGTATCGCCGATGTGTATCCCCGCTTCGGTCCCACCATGGAATGGGATACCGCAGCAGGCGATGCGGTACTTCGTGCCGCTGGCGGCCTTGTGACAAGGCCAGATGGGACGCCCTACCCCTATGGCAAGGATGAGTATCGTAACACGCCCTTCATTGCATATGGTGGACTGCAACCAGATTAAATAGCGGAGGCTGGTATGGACAAAGACACACATCCCACACCAAAAGGGTGGCATCAGACCCCGCCCTTGCCTCTGACGCAAGCCCCCTATTGGCACCGCCCTTTTAGCTTCGGTGGGGCGCTTTTCTATTTCATACGCTCGTGGCGCCCCGTCAGCGAACGTGTCATTTTTCTCATTCTTGCCACTTTGATTTGGCTCTATGCCACGCCTGAGATGGCGCGCATGCAAACCCTCTCATTTGATTGGATGGCAGAGATTTGGCTGCGGAATATGATGTTGATCATCCTCATCGCTGGCGGCCTTCATTTATGGCTTCATCGCTTTAAAAAACAAGCTGATGATACCTTATATGAAACCAGACCATTCCTTAAAAATAATGGGCGCTTTACCTTTCGAAACCAGGTTTATGATAATATGTTCTGGTCATTATCGTCAGGGGTTTTGGTATGGACGGCTTATGAAGTCTTGATGATGTGGGCCTATGCCAATGGCTATGCCACAATGATCTCAGTTGCCGATAATCCCTTGGCATTTGGTTTGATTTTACTCGCTATTCCCTTTTGGGCGGGGGCCTATTTTTATGCGCAGCATCGCCTCCTCCACATTGGGCCGCTTTATCGGCATATTCATTCTTGGCATCATAAAAATATTCAAACAGGGCCTTGGTCTGGCCTAGCCATGCATCCTGCAGAACATGTCATTTTGATGTCTGATTGCCTCATTTTCTTGCTAATCCCCTCCCATCCTATTCATGTGATTTTCAACTTGCTATTCCATGGGTTAGGGGCGCCAACCTCGCATGCGGGATTTGACAAATTGCGACTAGGCCCCGTTCCTGATTTACAATTAGGTGATTTTTTTCATCAGCTTCACCATAAATATTTTGATTGTAATTATGGCACCACAGACACACCCTGGGATAGCTGGTTCCACACCTTTCATGATGGCACAGATGAGGGGACGAAACAGATCTCTGAAAGGCGCAAGATGCTTGCGAAATCACAAAAGTCAGGACGATAACCATGCACGCCTCCTTAGATAAAATTGTAGATGATGGCCTTTGTTTGGGCTGCGGATTATGTGCGGCTGTTGCTGGCCCTGAGGCAATTGAAATGGGGCGTGGCACAGATGGTGATTTGCGGCCCTTTGCCAAGGAGGGACTAACCAATGATGATGTGACCCTCATCAATCAGATTTGCCCCTCTCTTCGTATCGAGGGGCTGCCTGCAACTCGTCAGGCCGAGGCCACAAATCATGACCTCATCTGGGGTCCCTATGAAGACATGATGCTGGCACATGCCACACCTGAGGATGTCCGATATGAAGCCTCAACCGCCGGCATCCTCACCGCGCTTGGTATTATGTTGCTAGACACCGGCAAAGTGGACGCCATCTTGCATGTGAAAGCCGCAGACAATCCTGCCAATTTTGGACAAGCCACACTGAGCCGTACCGCCGCAGAGGTGCGCGCCGCCGCCGGTTCTCGCTATGGTCCGACCGCTGCTTTAGCGAGCATTAACGACGTGCTGGATAGTGAGAAAGCCATTGCTGTGATTGCCAAGCCATGCGACCTCAATGCGTTGCGTAATTTGGCACATCATGACAAGCGCGTGAATGAGACAATCCACTATTGGCTAACGATGATTTGCGGCGGCTTCCAACCAGATGCCTCCTTCCGGGAATTTGTCACAAATCATGGCCTTATCCCTGAAGAGATACGCAAGGTGCGCTATCGTGGTTATGGCTGTCCAGGCCCGACAACAATTGAGAGCCCTCATCAGGTGATGGACTTCCATTATCTTGATTTTTGGGGCGAAGATGAAAGCCAATGGTCCATGCCGCTTCGCTGCAAGATTTGTGCAGATGGTATTGGCGAGGCCGCTGATATTGCCGCTGGCGATGCCTGGGATGGTGCCTCACCTGATAGGCAAGACAGCCTTGATGATCCAGGATTTAATTCGGTTATTTCTCGCACCGCAGCAGGACAAGCGCTCCTCAATGAGGCCATGGCCCGCGGCTATATCACCAAAACTGAAGAGGTAGACCCAGATTTCATGAGCCGGGTTCAACCTCATCAAGTAGCCAAGAAAAAGGCCGGTCTAGCGCGCATGCAAGGGCTCAAAGAAGCGGGCTCTGTTGCACCTGAAATTGTGAATATGCGCGCTGAAGAATTGTCTGCTTTATTGGATGAGGACGCCTATCAAAGCGAGTATGAGGGCGCAAAGAGACGGGCACACGCAGCCCGCTTTTCCCCATCTGACACATAGAACCTGATACCTAGGGCTTAAGTAGCAGAAAATTGGGCTGTTCGCCCCATCGCCTCTGCCAATAATGTAAAGCGCCGCATGGAATGCTTATCCATCATGTCTTGTTGCATGCGAGGATAACGGCATACCAGCTCTGTTTCAGTAATATTCAGCTCCACATCTGCCAATAGGTCTGGCAGGCCCGCACAATATAGCCGTGCAAAGCGAATAGCGAGCCCAATGGCCTTCGCGGCCTTGATCTGTTTCTTCGTCAATAATTTGCCAAGCGTTGCTATTTGGGCCTTATGCTTTTTGACACCAACATACCGATGCAAAATGATCTTTGCTAACATCGCTCGATCGGCATGTGATAGGCTATAGATAGGCAGCGCTAAAATACGATCCACTGCCAAAATGCCTTGCATATCTGGATGTTCGTTCCAACAAATATCGGCCAATATAGCAGCTGAGCGGATAATCGTCTCATCCATAACATCTTGATAATAAGACGCTAACGGCGAGAGCCAGTCAGCGATAGCTTCATCCACCGGATCCAAAACTGATTGATGATTGGCAATGGCATAGGATGATGCCAATAACGGATTGACCTTTAGCGCTTCTTTATGGTGACTATCCGCAACCACACCGTCACGCAGAGATGTGCCTGAGATAAATAGCCTATCCGCGTTGATATAGCTGGTTAGTGCGCTGATAATTGTCACCGCTTGCGAAATAGAGGCCATACGATCAGCCGGAACACCAGAAAAATCAGATTTCGGCTTAGTGAAACTCGCAAGTAATTTCGCCTGTTGTTTGCGTGATAATGTTAAGCCATGCAGCATAAAGAGTGGATAGTCTGTTCGCTTAACGAAGGCTGCCCCTAAGGCCCGAAAGCTACCACCAATGCCAAAAAGAGCTGTATCTTGGCATGCTTTCAACCATGGCACTGCGTCAAAGGCCTTTGTTATTGCGGCTTCATCAATTGATGATAGATGCCCAAAATTAAGACTGATGGCCTCTTCAGCAACGCCTTTTGATACCTTTACAAGCTCAAGCGAGCCACCACCTAAATCAGCCACTACACCAGAAAGAGCAGGCATATTGGCTGTCAGGCTAAGCGCAATCAAACGTGCTTCTTCCTCTGCTGGCAGAACCTCAATCTCTTGACCTAAAATCTTAGTCGCGGTGTCAAGAAAGACCGAAGCATTCTGTGCGCGCCGCGCGGCTGCAGTGGCGACAACACGCACACTATCGGGTTGCAAAGATTGTAATATGACCGCAAAACGACGAAGGGCAACAAACGCTGCCTCCATATTCTCTTGTGCCATTTCACCTGTCTTATCAAGCGCTGCACCTAAGCGGCATGTGACGCGTTCATTAAAAACAGGAAAGGGATAGATGCCGGCATTATGATAGATCACCATGCGAATAGAATTTGAACCAATATCAATAATAGCCAGACGCTCATCTCGTATGGCTGACATCACATGCTGTGCGGTATCTTGATTATTCATTGGTGATATTTTCTTGATGATTGGCCAGCGACCCTTGACCCGACAGGCTTGGGTTTTTCATGAAATAAGTATGGGCACAGAAAGCATTATCTCCTGCCTCACTTTTTTCATAGGAACCATCACCACGCAAATACCAGCTATTCGCCTCATCTTTTAACTGAGCTTCGATAATCTGGGATAGCACCTGTTGGCGAACTGTTTTATTTTCGAGCGGAATAATCGCTTCGACCCGCTTATATAGATTGCGCGGCATTAGGTCTGCTGAGGACATATAAACCTTATTTTTTGGGCTTTGAAACGCCCCGCCATTGGCAAATACGAAAATACGGCCATGCTCTAAAAACCGGCCAATGATAGATTTCACAATAATCGTCTCGCTCAACCCCTTAATGCCGGGACGCAAGCCACAAATGCCCCTGACAATCATATGAACAGGCACTTTTGCAGCTGAGGCTTCATATAGTTTTTCGATTAAAAATGGATCAACAATCGCATTGCATTTAATCCAAATGCCAGAGGGCTTTCCCTCTTTTGCCGCAGCGATTTCCTGATCAATCTGTTTCGCAAACCACGCCGCTGATTCATCAGGGGAAATGATAAGCTTCTGCAGTTTATCAGGCCGCACTTGCGAGGTGAGATAATTAAAAATATGACGAACATCATCGCAAATTGCGACATCACAGGTAAAGAATGACAGGTCAGTATAGATCTTAGCTGTCACCGGATGATAGTTACCAGTGCCGCAATGGGCATAGGAAACTAATCGTGTTCCTTCGCGGCGTATCACATGTGATAGTTTCGAATGAACCTTCAAGTCAGCAAGCCCATAGGCCACCTGTACCCCTGCCCGCTCAAGCAAACGAGCGAGCTTAATGTTATTCGCCTCATCAAAGCGCGCTTTTAACTCAATCACTGCGATGACTGATTTCCCTGCCTCTGCCGCAGCGATTAGCGCAGATACAATTTTTGACTGCGGCGCGGTGCGATAGAGGGTTTGACGTATCGCCATCACATTGGGGTCTTCTGCAGCTTGCTCTAGAAACCGCAACACAATATCAAAACTTTCATAAGGGTGATGGACGACAAAATCTTTGTTGCGAATGGCTGCGAAGCAATCATCTTTAAAATCAATTACACGTTGGGGATGACGCGGGTGAAATTTGCGATAGAAAAACTGCTTTGGAAGATAGTCAAGTAATTGGCTAAAATCCCCAAGGCCAACATAACCTTGCGCGACAAAAATGAGATCAGGATCAACTTGCAAATCACCACGGAATAATGTCCGTGCCCCAGCAGATAAATCTTGTGACAATACCAGCGAGACCACATTACCGCGACGACGGGCACGTAAAGCTGATTCAAACTGATTGATTAAATCATCAGCTTCATCATCAATTTCAATTTCTGAATCACGCAGAATCCGAAACATGCCAGATTCAACCAGGTCATAGCCCGGATAAATCATGGCGAGATGATGCATGATCACTTGTTCTAACAGAACAAATCTGGTCTCTGCGCTTCCTTGCGCCTGCGGCAGCCGAATAAATCGCTCTAGATTTTCTGGCAGCAAAATAACCGCACGTGCTACCTCGTCTGATTTGTCCCGCAATTCAAGTAATAAGCCTTTGCCTCTATTTTGAATAAAAGGGAAAGGATGGGCAGGGTCTAAAGTTGTCGGCACTAAGAGAGGTAAGATATTATCTGCAAAATGTGTATCAAGCCATTTGCTTTCTGAAGGCGTTAATGCCTCGATTTCACACAAAGAAAACCCTTGGTCAGACAAGGCGTGTAAAACAGCACCAAGAGTCTTTTGTTGATCTCGCTTCAATGCCTCAGCTCGCGTTGCGACTTGCGAGATCACCTCTGCCAAATTTGCTTCTTCATCTGGCATATTTTTATAGCCGCGTTCCCGCAGCTGAAGCATCCCTGCCAGACGCACCATATAGAATTCATCGAGATTGCCAGCAGAGATAGTTATAAAGCGAAGCCGCTCACCAAGAGGTAGCGTCTCATTCTGCGCATTGGCAAGAACTCTCTCATTAAAGGACAGCCAACTTACATCACGATTAATATATCGTGAGGCCTCATTTTCAGCTTCAAAATCTGGTGCGGTGACTAACATCAACTATCTCATATATGGGTCTGCACATGACTAGCACTATGCTCACTTATGATAGCCTGTTGCGCGCCTATTGTTAAGCCACCAGAGCCAAAGTGAGATTATAGATCTTGGTTTAGCGCATCCATCGCCGGGATTTCACGCTCACGCCGTGCGATATAGTCAAGCAATGCTTCGTTAATCGCAGGGTCAAGTGCCGGGGCCTCATAATCTTTTAGCATCTGTCTTGCCGTCTTCAGAGCGCGCTCTGTGATATCTTGCTCGCCTTCTGCGACCCATTGCTCATAAGAATTATTGTCGAATAATTTCGGCATAAAGAATGCTTTTTGGAAATTTTCCTGTGTATGAGGGTGGCCTAGATAATGCCCACCTGGCCCGATATCACGGACTGCCGCTAGGGCCTCATCAAAATCATCCCATTGCAGCCCTTCTGCCATGCGATAACCCATCGCACATTGTTCAGCATCAACAATGAATTTGGCAATTGAACAATGCATACCAGCCTCGTTCCAGCCAGCCGAATGCCAAATATAATTGGCGCCTGATAGTAATACAGCCATCAATGTGGTTGCTGATTCATAACCAGATTGCGCATCCAATGTCTTAGCCCCGCCTAGCGTGTTTGATGTCCGCCACGGAATTTGATAATGGCGCGCCATTTGGCCAATCATGAAATTCATCAAGCTGATTTCTGGCGTGCCGGCCATCGGCGCCCCTGATTGCATTGAAACAGTTGATAAATAATGACCATAAATCGCAGGACAGCCGCGTCTTGTGACTTGTGTATAGGCAAGCGCTGAGAGGGCTTCTGCGTTTAACTGTGCGACCGTTGGGACGGTGGATGCTGGCGTATTCGCCCCGCCCAACACAAAAGGTGAGCAGAGAACTGGCTGATTGCGACGATTAAAGGCACGCATTGCAGACAGCATCGTTTCATCCCACACCAGCGGGGAATTGCCATTACAATTCCCAACAACAACCGGATGGGTTTCAAGATACTCCTCACCAAATAAGATAGCGCACATATCCAAAACATCTTCGGCATTTTTGCCAGAGGTTGTCATCCCCATAAAGGTCTTATCAGAATGAACCATCGAAGAATGCGTGATACGCAAATGGCGATGCGACACCGGATGATCCATCGGCTCCACAATATGATGAGCTGAGGAATGCAAAGCCGGTAACATATGAGATAATTTATGGAAATCTGCCAAATCAGCGAGCGTTGGCGCGCGTCTCATATCGTCAAGGTCACGCAGATAGGGCGCCCCTGTCATTGGCACGAAAATGGAATTGCGACCACCAAGCGCCACTGATTTCTCTGGGTTGCGCGCATGAAGTGTGATTTCTGACGGAATAGTGCTGATCAAATCTTTGACCAGGGCACGATCTAAATGAACCGTCTCGCCTCTGACGTCTGCGCCAATGCGGCGCCAATCATCAAGCGCAATATCATCGCGAAAGACAACACCAACCTCTTCTAGAATGTCCAATGATGCCGAATCGATCTGCTCAATCTGATCTTGAGACATGGGTTCTGTTAGAGGAAGCTTACCCGTCAAATGCGGCAGCATCTCATGATTAGGCTTAGTGCGTAACGCGCGGCGTTCACCTCTACCACCACGGCGCGCTGGCGCTGCTTCATTCTGCTTTTCCATGACATCCCTCTCTTTGCTCATAAAGGCCCCTATCTCAGTGATGATAGTGGCCCAGCTCTGACTATACGCAAATAATACATATTGTATACAAAAACAATCTGGTTTATGCTAGCCAAAATAGACGAGGCGCTAGCCTTATGTTATGGGACGGCAAAAGACAATAATAATGGCAATTAGCAAAGATGAGATTAGTGACCAGATAAAGCGGCAAATCTTGATGCTAGAGTTAGCGCCAGGAAGCCCGCTTGATGAGGTAAGTCTCAGCCGGCAATTTGAAATCTCACGTACGCCAATGCGTGATATCTTGCGGCAATTAGCTGGCGAGGGTTATGTCCAATTGCGTGAGAATAAAGGGGCCATTGTCGCGCCGATGGATGCCAAATCCATGCGCAATTTCTTCCTCACAGCGCCGATGATTTATGCCGCTATCTCGCGTCTCGCAGCGCAACAAGCCACGGCGGCGCAAATCGATAAATTACGTGAGACGCAAGCACAGTTCAAACAAGCTGTTAGCGCGCAATCTGTGGAGCAGATGGTATTTTTAAATGATGCCTTTCACTACCAAATTGGTGAGATGGCAGATAACCCCTATCTCACGCCAAGCTTGCAACGGCTCCTGATGGAACATGCGCGCATTGGCCAGACATTCTGGCAAACAGGACGACAAGAAAACCAGAGCGCGATCCAAGAAGCGTGCGATCATCATGACCAGTTTATCGATATCTTTGCGAGCCATGATGAAGAGGCCGCTGTAGAATTAACATTGGCGCATTGGGATCTATCACGCGCAAAAATGGACGAATTTATCCGACCTGACCCGCTATCACTTTCGATTGATATGGCAGGCTAACATATAAGGTGGCATGATGGAATTTAATGGTATTTACACACCTGTTATCACCCCTCATTTTGATGATTTTTCAATCGATGAAGCAGGTTTTGCCCGTATGATTAACCATCTCATTGATGAAGGTGTGCATGGCATTATAATTGCAGGCACAACAGGGGAATATTACGCCCAATCCATGGAAGAGCGCCAAAGGCTGTTGGCACTTGGCACTGAAATTGTGGGCGGCCGGGTGCCTGTCATTGGGGGCACAGGCGCCATGCGGACAGAAGATTCTATCACGCTTGCAAAGGCTGCGAAACAAGCTGGTGTCGATGCCATTTTGGTGGCCACCCCGCCTTACTCTGTGCCAACAGGACGTGAAAACGCCCTCCATGCTTTAGCGGTGGAACGTGCTGTTGATCTGCCAGCGATGTTATATAACTATCCGGGGCGTATGGCCGCAGAGATGGATGAAGAGTTTCTTGATCGTGTGGGACAATCTTCCAATTTCCGCGCGATCAAAGAAAGCTCAGGCGATATTAACCGTGTGCATATGTTAGCGAGGCGTTATCCCCATATTCAGCTATCTTGCGGAATGGATGATCAAGCCTTGGAATTCTTTGCATGGGGCGCGCGATCTTGGGTTTGTGCTGCCTCTAACTTTGCGGCCTCTGCGCATATTGCCCTATGGGACACATGCGTCAATCAAGGCGACTTTGCCACAGGGCGCCGGATTATGACAGCGATGCTACCTTTGATGCAGGTACTAGAACAGGGCGGCAAATTTATCCAATCAGTAAAATA
>WTJA01000096.1:45758-55114 GCA_011524995.1 Alphaproteobacteria bacterium
TACCTTTGATGCAGGTACTAGAACAGGGCGGCAAATTTATCCAATCAGTAAAATATGGGGTAGAACGCCGCGGGCTGCCGGCTGGTATTCCGCGCTTGCCGCTTAAGCCCCTTAATAAAGATGAGAAACGAGAGCTTGATCAGGTCATTGACCGGATGAATGCAACCATAGCCGCCATTACTGGCGATACACAGCGTTAGGAGGCGCATGAGCAATGACTGACTTATTGAGCCGTGATGATTACCAAGCCCTTGCCGCAGAGTTACAAATGCCGGCCGCCTGTCATATTGATGGCAGCTATAAAGCAGGAACAGGCGAGGCGCTTGTGACAACCAACCCTGCCACAGGGGAGGCGCTGGCTTCTCTTGCTATGGCCGCAGACGCAGATGTTGATTTTGCTGTCGCAAAGGCACGTGATGCATTTGATAAGGGCGTGTGGTCACAAACACATCCCAGCGAGCGCAAACAGACACTTATCACCCTTGCCAAATTAATGAAGCGTCACCGCCATCAGCTGGCCGTGATTGAATCCCTTGATAGCGGCAAGCCGATTGCTGATTGTGCGGAGATTGATATCCCTGAATCAATCAATACTCTTATCTGGCATGCGGAAGCGATTGATAAAATCTATGATGATGTCGCGCCGTCTGGTCCTGATGCCATGGCCATGATCATCCGCGAGCCAATTGGTGTTGTTGGCTGTATCCTACCATGGAATTTCCCCTTGCTGATGTTGTGCTGGAAGCTAGGCCCTGCCCTTGCCGCAGGCAACAGCGTCATTGTGAAGCCCGCAGAACAAACGCCGCTTAGTGCCTTATATCTAGCCCAGCTTGCCGCTGAGGCAGGCGTGCCACGCGGCGTCTTGCAAGTGCTTGTCGGAGATGGCCCCACAACTGGCCAAGCTATCGGTCTTCACCCTGACATCGATATGGTCAGCTTCACCGGTTCGACCGAGACAGGCAAACGCTTCCTTGGCTATGCGGCCCAATCAAATATGAAGCAAGTCACGCTAGAATGTGGCGGCAAGAACCCAGCCATCATTTTAGAAGATGCTGAAAATATCGAAGCAATCGCTAGTCATGTTGCCAATGGTGCCTTTTGGAATTTGGGACAAAATTGTTCTGCCACCTCGCGTTTGATCATTCATCAAGACATCAAAGAGGCCGTGCTTGAAAAACTAGCCCATCATGTCAAAGAATGGCGTCAAGGTGACCCGCTTGATCCAGCCAATCGGTTAGGCGTGCTGGTTGATAAAGAGCATGCTGGCAAAGTCCAAACCTATCTTGATAGGGCCGAAAAAGACGGGGTAGGTGTGATTGCAAAATCAGCCTATGACGGTATTGGCCCTGTGATCTTTGATGTTGCTGACAAAACGCATCCTCTGGCACATGAGGAAATATTTGGCCCTGTTTTAAGTGTCATTACTGTCTCCTCTTTTGATGAAGCCATCACGATTGCCAACCAAAGCGCCTATGGCCTTGCTGCCTCTGTCTTTACCAGCAATATCAAGCGTGCCCTCCGGGCTGGCAAAGCGCTGAAAGCGGGAACAGTAACCATCAATTCTTATGGTGAAGGAGACGCGACAACGCCATTTGGCGGCTATAAGCAATCTGGATTTGGTGGCCGTGATAATGGCCTTGCCTCGCATGACCAATTCACTGAAATCAAAACCCTGTGGGTCGATTTAAGTGATGATAGCACGGATGACATTGCCTAGAGCCCTTTGACAATGACGGTAAGAACAGTCTCACAACTACCGCGCGACCCTGGCCCAGCCGCCTGGAATGATATCTTAGGCCCTGGCGCACGCTATCCCGAAGCCGAAGGTGACATCACAGCTGATTGGCTTGTCATCGGTGGGGGCTTTGCAGGCCTATCTGCCGCAAAACGCCTCAGCGAATTACGTGGCGGTGATGATATCATCATCTTAGAAGCCACACGCATCGGGGCCGGACCTGCGGGGCGTAATTCGGGCTTTATGATTGATCTGCCACATGAGCTGGGCGCCGATAGTTATGCCGCCTCTGAAGAGATTGACCGCAAGCAAATTGCGCTGAATCGCCACGCACAGGCCTTTGCCAAAGCGAATGCGGCTGAATTTGACATGCCCGCCGAAGCTGTTGCAGAGGTTGGACGTGTGAATGGCGCGGTCAATGCCCATGGCAAAGCCCATAATGATGCCTATGCCGCTCATTTGGCAAATTTAGGAGAGGCATTCACACAGATGGATGCGGCCGCCATGCAGGAGATGACAGGCTCAGAGTTTTATAGCTCTGGGCTGTTTATGCCTGGTGCGGTGATGTTGCAACCCGCCCTTTATATTCGCGCGCTGGCTGAGGGACTAACGCAAAAACAATCACATCCTGTGAGCCTCTATGAGCAAAGCCCAGCCCTGTCATTTACGCAGCAAGCTGATAGCTGGCTTATTGAAACACCCAAGGCCAAAATCAAAGCCAAATATGTGATTATGGCCGTGAATGGTCATGCGGAAAGTTTTGGCTTTTATAAAAATCGGCTCATGCATGTCTTTACCTATGCCTCGATGACCGAAGCACTGACAGATGACCAACAACAGCGCCTCGGCGGTCAAAAAAGCTGGGGCATCACGCCGTCCGACCCAATGGGCTCTACTATTCGCCGCCATGATGGCATTGGTGGCAATCGAATCATCGTGCGCAATCGCTGGACCTTTGACCCAGAGATGACAGTGAGTGACAAACGTATTGCCGCCTTTGGCCGTGACCAAGACGCCTCATTCCAGGCGCGCTTTCCGATGCTGCATGATGTGAAAATGGCTTATCGGTGGTCAGGGCGCCTTTGCTTATCGCGCAATTCCGTCCCAGCCTTTGGTGAGGTTGAACAAAATTGGTTTTCTGCTTGTTGTCAAAATGGATTGGGGACAGCTAAAGGAACCTTGGCAGGCATTGGTGCCGTTGACCTGGCCACCAAAGCCAATTCGCCGATTGTACAGGATTTATTATCCTATGATGCGCCGCAAAAATTACCGCCGCGGCCCCTATCAACCATCGGCGCCAACATTGTGTTGAAATGGCGCGAATTCAAAGCAGGCGCAGAACTATAAGTTTTCCATTAATTAACGAAAACTTAACAATTAGTCAGTAGACTAATCCCGTGGAAGGGAGAGAGAGGAAAGCACCCATCTGGAGGCTTATCCTATGCGCCATCTCTTTATCTTGTGCTTTGCCCTATTTTTCTTTGTCACTGCTTCTGGGTAAAGCGGCTTGAAATGGGACCCTTATTTTTTACGGAATGTTTCGTCCCAAAAATCAAACAGAGCTAGCCCCATAACAAATAGGGCAATGATCCAGAATGGTAGCCCGCCCCAAAATCCTGCAAAACCAGACGAGATGGATTCTGCGAGACCTAGTACAAACACCAACACAAGACCCGTTGCAATCAAAGCGGATATTCTTTTCACTGTTGTTGAAACCATAATCTAGTCTCCTTCATTTTCTGTCATCTGACTAAGATGTTCTTGCATCCAACGTGCTGTGCGTAATAGGCGGCCATCCTCTTCACGACCACCGATTAATTGCGCCCCGATAGGAAGTCCCGTCTCAGACACCAAGAGCGGGAGCGTGACACATGGCAAACCGCATAAAGTCCAAATTGTTGAAAAAATAGGGTCCCCAGTACTACCAAATTGCGGGGCCTCACCAGGCGCACTTGGTGCTAAAATGGCATCAAAATCGCGATAAAACGTTTCGAAATAGGTTATTGAATCAGTTCTAAATCCTAAGGCTTCCCCATAGGCTTCATCACTAATCGTTTGGCCATGTTCTAATGTGGCTTTCAGCTTTTCGCTGATGGCATCACCATGATCGCGCAATACCCAATCAAGGTTTCGTGCAATCTCATAATCCTGTATGATCTTATGAGCTTCAACCAACCCTTTGAAAGAGTGTTCTGCATCAATTTGCTCAACCTGACCGCCTAATGCGTCAACCAATTCCATCAGGCCTTCTCTTGCATCAGCTGCCAACCGGTCAAAATACGGCATATTCAGCCACACGAAATTAGGCTCAACAGGAGGCGCGTCTGCCATGTCCTGCGCGCAATGAGGACGCGGTGCAGCAAGCGATGCTTGGTCAGCGGGATCATAGCTACCAAGGCAATCTGACACCAAAGCGAGATCTTCCAAGGTAGCGGCAAATATACCAACCTGATCTAATGTCTGTGAGGTTTGCAAGACCCCGCGCCTTGAGATCAAACCACTTGTTGGCTTCATCGCATATGTCCCACAATAAGATGCCGGACGGATCGTAGAACCATTGGTTTGAGAGCCTATGGCAATGGGGACATGCCCTGCTGCCACAGCTGCGGCGGAACCTGAAGAGGAGCCACCTGGGGAATGTGCCGGATTGATAGGATGGCGTGTTTCAGCAGCATCCAGAAATGCAAAAGGCGTGGTCACGGTTTTACCAAGAATAACCGCACCTTCTTCAAGCAATCGCTCAATGACAGCCGCATCAGCACTAGCTGATCTATCCTTTAGGACCGCACTGCCCAACCCAGTTGGCATATCCTTTGTGTCGATGATGTCTTTTATGCCAACAGGAATGCCATGAAGACGTCCCAATGGTTTGCCATGGTCGCGTCTCTTATCCATCTCTGCCGCTCTGGCTAACGCCGCATCTCTATCGACGAATTGCCAGGCTTTCAGCTGATCATTCTCTGCCTCGATCTTGTCGAGACAAGCTGACACAAGAGCGACAGACGTCATCCGTCCCTCTTGTATCAGTTTTACCATGTCATTGGCTGACGTCATCACATCCCCCATATGTGCTTATTGCACATATTCACCGAACAAATAGTCAGGCAACCACAATGCGATACCAGGGAACTGATAGAGCATGACCATCGAGAAAATCACAATCCCGAGATACGGAAGAATCCCTTTAAAGATGTCCATCAACTCAATCTGGTTCTTCAACACCCCTTTCAGATAATAGGCGGACATGGCCATAGGGGGCGTCAAAAATGACGTTTGCAGGTTCAAGGCAACAAGCATCGCAAAGAAATATGGGTTAACACCGAAATTATCTAGCATTGGCAAGAAGATTGGCACGAAGATAATCAAAATCTCTGACCATTCTAGCGGCCATCCCAAAACAAAGATGATCAATTGCACAAGGATCAAGAACTGCCATGGTTCGAGATTGAATGATAGCACCCAATGCTCAATAACGTCATGACCGCCGAGATAAGAAAAGACTGAGGCAAATGTCCATGAACCGATAAATAGCCAACATACCATCGCGGTTGCTTTGGCGGTGAGGAAGACAGATTCCTTGACCTTTTCCCACGTAAGCGCTCGATAGATAGCAGCCAAAACAAGACCACCAAGTGCCCCCATCGCTGCCGCTTCTGCTGGCGTGGCAAGGCCACCCAAAATGGAACCCAGAACTGTGGCAATCAAAACTGTCAATGGGACGAATGAAATAAGCAACTCAAAGTAAATTTTTGATGCTGGTGGTACATCCTCTTCACGTGGTTTTGGTGCGATCTTTGGCTGGAAGTAAACACGAACAACCACATATACGATGTATAAGCCGGCTAGTAACAGGCCAGGGAACATCGCCGCTGCATAGAGGCGCAATGGTGATAATTCAGCAATCGCCGCATAGACAATCAACATAATAGATGGTGGGATCAAAATACCCAATGTGCCGCCGGCACAAATAACGCCAGAAGCGAATTTTTTGTCATAGCCAGCTGAGGCCATGGCTGGAAATGCCAACAAGCCCATCAATGTCACAACAGCGCCAACGATACCTGATGCAGTTGAGAAAACGGCACAAGTTACGAGAGCCGCGATTGCCATCGAACCTGGCAAATTACGGGCGGCCATTTGAAGGGAATAAAATAATCGATTAACGATATTTGCCCGCTCAACCACGTAACCCATGAAGAGGAATAATGGTATGGCAACTAACGTATCATTTTCCATCACTGAATAAGTATTCTGGTTCAGCAGATAGAAAATATTATTGTTCAACAGGTCACTGAGTGTCTCAGCGCCCCCTTGGTAATAGGCGTAATAGCCAAAGCCGACACCCATCGCCAATAGGGTAAATGCAATGGGGAAACCAAGCAACACCAACACGATGAACAAGCATAACATTAAAATGGCAACTTGAGGATCAGTCATTTTAAACTCTCTTTAATCTCTATAGTGTTGGGAAAGCTATTTTGCTTCGTCCATCAACATGTCTTCGGTTTCTTTCACATCGTCCAGACGGCTCATCCATTCGCCGGTCTTCATTGCTTTCCAGCAACGAATTAACTCAGCAAATCCCTGGAGAATGAGAAGGAAGGCGACAAGCGGTATCAGCGTTTTGAAGAAATAAATCTGGATACGAGCTGGTGAGTTCCAGCTCACTTCTTGGTACCGCCAGCTATCAGCGGCGATTTCCCACCCATACCAAAATAAAGCAAGGATACCAGGGAAGAAGAAGAGCAAATAAAGCGTAAAATCAACTCTTGCCTGCCATTTCACGGGGAAAAGGCGATATAACACATCCCCTCTGACATGTGTGTCTTGTGCCAAGGCATAGGGACCCGCCATAAGGAATAGGGCGCCATACATCTGCACCATCATATCAAAGGCCCAGACAGTCGGCATGTTGAGCACATAGCGCACGAACACTTCATAGGAAACCGACAAGGTCAGCACAAGAATGCACCATCCAAAAGCGCGTCCAACCCAAACGCTTAAGCTCTCAATAGCATAGACGATTGAATTCATCTTCATCCCCCCAAATTGGTGATGTTATCACAACATAAAGAAAAAGTTCAGGAGGCCGAAGCCTCCCGAAACAGATATGATTCAGATTAACCGAAATAGTGTTGGTAAGCGAGCTTGTAATCTGGCTGGTTCAGGTTCAAGTAGTTCATCACTTCTTTCGCATATGCTTTCTGTGATTCAACAACTCTTGCGAAGAACTCGTCTTCAGCTGAAATACGGTCAACAACCACATCCCACGCTTCCAACTGTGCCTTCATGACTGAATCAGGTGTGCGGTGTACGTTCACGCCGCTTTCTTCCTGCAATCTTGTCAAGTCACCAGCATAGCGCTTTGTGTTATGCCAGTAGAAGTTTGAGCTCTCAGCTTCTGATGCGTGGCGTAGTACGGCCTGCAATTCAGATGGTAGTGAGTTGAACTTCTTCTTGTTGAATGTCACTTCGAAGAATTCCTGTGACTGGTGGAATGATGCCAAGTGATAGTCTTTAGAGACATCTTGCATACCAAAGTCACGGTCTGATGTTGGGTTGTTATATTCTGCCGCGTCAATCAAGCCTGACTTCATAGCTGGCTGAATTTCACCGCCTGGCAACTGTACAACTGACATCCCCATTTCTAGAAGAACGTCAGCAGCCAAACCAACAGTACGATACTTTAGACCGTCCATTTGTGAAGCATCTTTGATTTGCTCTTTAAACCAACCTAGTGGCTGAGCTGGCATCGGGCTGTTGAAGAATGACACAACATTCAAGCCTAGCTTTTCCATTAGCTCGTTGAACAATTCCATACCGCCGCCATAATGGCACCAGCCTAGCACTTCCTGAGATGACCAACCAAAGCAAGGACCTGTGCCGAACAATGAGGCTGTCTTTGACTTTGAATACCAGTAAGCTGGTACATAGTGCGCTGCATCCAATACACCACGGTGAACCGCATCCTGCATCTGGCTTGTCTTCACAACAGCGTTAACTGCCAAAAGGTCAATTTTCAGATCCTTACCGGCCATTGCGTGAACGCGATCAACATATGACTTCGCATTTTCCAAAAAGATACCACCGCCCCAAGCAGCCTGCATCTTCAATGTTACTGGCGCAGCTGTTGCTACAGCAGGTGCTGCAAGAACACCAACACCAGCAATCGCTGAACCTTTTAAAAACTTACGACGTGAATTTTCACTCATATTTTCCTCCTCTGTAATGCCCAATGGCATTTTTCTTTGTGTTTTAACGGTAGAACGAAAATTCTGAATTTCAAATAATTTTTAAAATATCATTTCACAAAGTAAAAACCATCTAGATTTTGCCATTTTTTTCAATCACTTGGCTTTGACCTAATATTAGGTCATAATATTAGGTGTGTAGTATTCTAGGTGGGTTTTGTATTATGAGCCGTTTCGTCATTTGGGTTTTGTCTCTCTCTTCATCTCTCTTTTTAGCGACAGTCACTTATGCACATGAGGGTGCGACTGGCATTGTGAAGGAGCGCATGGATTCGTTTGCTGAAGCACGAGGTCAGATGAAACAGATACGAGGCGCCATTGGTGAGCCAGATTTTGACGCCATCACAGACATCTCAGCAAAGATGCAAATATGGGCTGATAAAATGGCCAATTATTTCCCAGAAGGCAGCGACCAGCCCCCCTCAGAGGCGGCGCCTACGATCTGGTCAGACCCAGACGGCTTCGCTGCGAAAATATCTGCCTATCAGCAATCCATCAAAGCCTTAAATGCTGCGGCCCTATCAGATGACCGTGACAGCACAATTCAGGCCTTTGGAGCCCTTGGCCAAAGCTGCAAAAACTGTCACCAAACCTATCGAAAATAAGGCAGAGCCTCTGTTTTTGAGCTTTAGAAATGGCAGAATGAAGGATTTGCTACGATTCAGAGCTGACGGGCGTCTGAAGTTCACAAAACTTTTCAAAAAGCGGTGGATTTTGTCGAAATTAACGCTATTGTGATGGCGCGCAATTATATGAGTTGCGCATCCCTTGATGCACCACTCAAAATAACTTGTGCACTAGATGGCTGATGAGTAACATCAAAAGTCAATACACCATTTTTGGAGGAACTTATGTCAAAACTAAATAGACGTTCATTCGTCAAAGGCGCTGCTATCGGCGCTGTGGCTGCACCTCTTGCAGCACCAGCTCTTGCAGCTGACCGCGTAGAAGTTGCAATGGTCTCAACATGGCCACGTGACTTCCCAGGCCTAGGTACAGGCGCTCAGCGTTTCGCACAGAGCATCTCAGACCTTTCAGACGGCCGCATTCAGGTTGAATATTTCTCAGCTGGCGAACGTGTTGGTGCATTCGACTCATTTGATGAAGTCGCTTCAGGCAACGCACAAGGCTACCACGCTGCTGATTACTACTGGAAGGGTAAGCACCCAGGTTGGGCATACTTCACAGCTGTGCCATTCGGCATGACATACTCAGAAATCAATGCTTGGATTCGCTTCGGTGGCGGCCAGGAATTGTGGGATGAGCTAGCAGGCGAATTCGGCTTGAAGTGTCTTCCATGTGGTAACACAGGCGTTCAGGCCGGTGGTTGGTTCAACAAAGAAATCAACTCAGCTGACGACTTTAACGGT
>WTJA01000095.1 GCA_011524995.1 Alphaproteobacteria bacterium
GGTCAAGATTTGGCAGCGGTGCATCGCCTAAGGTAGCTTCAAACGCTTGAAGACGCTTATAGATGGAAATCAATTCGATGATTGTTGTCCAACTATTCACCAAGAATTGGAAGCTATTTGAGACTTGTCCGAAGGCAGACAAAATCTGTGTCATAATCCCAAATGTAATTTTCCCTGCGGCAATCGTTGGTATCAAAATCAAAGTCGCAAAGATATTATCTGTTTGCAGATATAGGCCACGCGCGACGTTGAAATACATGTAGTGGAAATAGATGCGGAAATAGTTCTTCCGTACATTTTCAAACAGCTCGGCCAAAGTTGGCGGTGTGGCACGTGTTTCGTCATCTTCACCATAGACAAGCTCTTTACGGAACGCGGCTTCCACACGCTGATTGCGGAATTGTAGACCAGGCAATTTGATCCCGACCGTCGCAAGCAACACGGTACCAAAAAGGGCCCAGAAAATCGCCGCAGTTACAAGCGGTGCTGGAATGGCGCCAACAAATGGCAATTCTTGGACATGAACAGATAGTGATAACAGGACCGGCAAGAACGCAAAGAGCGTCATAACGGAATCTACGATATTCACGCCAAGCCCTTCCATGATACCGGCAAAACGCATGGTATCTTCTTGGATACGCTGTGACGCCCCTTCAATATGACGCAACCGCTTCCAATGAAAGGTATAGAAATCATTCATCGCTGTCCGCCATCTGAAGATGTAGTGCGACACAAAGAAACGTGTCAGCACATAGACGACCATCCAGATAGACGCAATTTCAAAGAAGGTGCCAATCAGCCCCATCAACTCTGAGACTGGGACAGATTCTTCGCCGCCCAAGGCTGTTTGCAGACGGTCATAAAAGGGCCGATACCAATTATTAATCGCAACTGAGACCTGCACACTGAAATAAGTAGAAAACAAAATCAGCATTGAGCCAGCGAGTGACCATAATTGCCATCTATGCGGGCTGTAGAAAAACCAAAACCCGCAAAAGGCGACACAAATTAAGATGTAATATAGATAAAACCACAAAAATTCATCTGTGACGAAATAGCCAAGGCCAATAATCGGCGCGGCGCCCTCTTCTGCAAATTGGAAGCCAAGGGCGGATCCAATATCGGCGCCGACCGTGTACCAAATTGTCACTACAAATGCGACCCAAAGCACAGCACTCGAAAAAAGGAGCTTTGGCTTTGGGAAAAATGAATCAAACATTCTATTGTCTCCCTCACTGGATGCAGCTGTGGCGATTATCGCTTCTTCAGCTGTAAATCTTCATCCTCTAAGTCACCATGGATTGCCATTAAATTAACAAACCCTAATGCAATGAATATAGTTAACATGGCGGTACCACCATAAGAAATCAATGGCAGAGGCACGCCGACGACTGGGACAATGCCTGTTACCATCGCGACATTCACAAATACATACAGAAATAATGTGCCACTCACGCCGATACAGATCAGCCTGCCAAACCGATGATGAATGCGCCAAGATAGCCGCAAGATTGATAGAAAAATCAGGAAATAAATACCAAGCACAACAAGGTTACCCACCAGACCAAATTCTTCACCAATCATTGTGAATACAAAATCTGTTTGTTTTTCAGGCAAATAGTTCAACTGGCTTTGCGATCCCATCAAAAAGCCTTTGCCAAAAATGCCGCCGGAACCCAAAGCGATTTTCGACTGCGTGATTTGAAATCCTGCCCCAAGCAAATCATCTTCAGGATTGAAGAATGTCAGGATACGTTGCTTCTGATAATCATAAAGATTGGCCCATAACACAGGCAGTGAGGCAATCGCAGCCGTCATCAACATCGCGATATAACGATACGGCATGCCGGCGGCAAATATGACAATGAGGCCGCCTAGCGCAATCATCAAGCTGGTTCCTAAATCAGGCTGAATGACAACCAATGCAAAGGGAATAGCTATCAAAATAAAGGGCGGTATATAGGTCAAAAAGGATGATAGCTGGTCATATTGCCTATCTGCAAAATAGCGCGCGAGGGCAATCACAACAGCCAACTTCGCAGGCTCAGATGGTTGGAAATTGAGGGGTCCTATGGCAATCCATCTAGTGGAGCCTTGTCCAAAGCCGATAACCTGCAAGGCTATCAAAACCAAAATCGCGGCGATGTAAATCAAATAGGATGATTGATATACCAAACGTATCGGTACAAACATGATGGAGAACATTAAAAAGGCGCCAAAAGCAGCCCGCATAATGTGACGTTCCGCCCAGGGGCTCCAGGAGCCTTGAGATGCGGAATAGAGTGCCAACGCCCCAATAAGCGCCAAGGTTGCAACCGCTAAGACCATCAGCCACGGCACAGAGAGCATTCGTGCAATGATTAAGCGGATCATACCCCATTTACCTTTATCGTTTGCGCTAAGATATCACGCGCAATTGGCGCTGCCATAGAGGACCCACTGCCGCCATGCTCCACCACCACAACTGCGGCATAGCGCGGATTTTTACGCGGGGCACACGCAACAAACAATGCATGGTCACGCTCTTTCCAGGGACGATCAATATTATCCGTAATCCCCGCCTCACGCTGTTCTTTGGTGATGCGTTTCACCTGCACCGTACCTGTCTTACCAGATAAACCATGCTCTTCTAAATCATAACGCCTTGCTGTCCCTAACGGCCCTGTTAGTACCGCATCCATCGCTTTTTTGACCGACGCCACAATAGAGGGTGAGATGTTCAAAGGCGCAAAGTCCGGTATATCATTGCTTTTCGTCAAGCGCGGCGTGATAGCTCGTTTGCCATCTGCTAATCTTGCTGTCATCACGGCAAGCTGCATTGGTGTTGTTAAGACCAACCCTTGACCAATCCCTGCTACAATCGTCTCACCAGGGGTCCATACAGTTCCACGCTCAATCTTTTTCCAATCGCGGTTCGGCATAATGCCAACCTTTTCAAAAGGCAGATCGAGACCAGAGACTTCCCCCAATCCTAAGCGCCGTGCCATATCATGAATGCGATTGATCCCTGTCTTAAGCGCGATTTCATAGAAATAAACATCACAAGAACGTTCAATCGCCTGGCTCATATTCACCGATTGGTGACCATCATCAAACCAGCAATGGAATTTACGATCGCCATATTCCATATGCCCTTTACAAGTCACACGGGTGCGCGGGGTAATCACCCCTGCTTCAAGCGCTGCCGCTGCCACAACCATCTTAAAGGTTGACCCTGGCGCATAGAGCCCTGATATCGCGCGATTTAATAAAGGGGTGCGCGGATGTTCACTCAGCCGTCTCCAATCACGGCTCAGCAAGCGATCAGAAAATAAATTCGGGTCATAGGACGGGGCTGACACCATCGCCAACACATCCCCATTGGTGATATCCATGACAATGGCCGCGCCTGATTCAGGGGGCACATACCGATCTTTTTCGTCCTTTAAAACCACATCATCGCCAGCGGCAAAATGAGCCCGCACCTCTTCATTTTCGGCAAGAGCGGCTTGAATTTCCCCTGTATCTTTGACGATATCACTACGCCCTCTGCGCAGCCTATCAAACGCAAATGACTGAATTTCAGTATTAAGTGTTAATTGCGCATCTTGCCCTTGTTCCGGCAAACGGTCAGGAATGATACGAACCGCTTTGCCAAGAGAGTTCATCTCAATCCGGTCAAGGCCAGGCTTTCCGCGTAATGCTCTTTCAAGCGTATATTCAATACCGATCTTTCCTGTACGTATATCAGGCAGACGCCCCCACCGTGGTTCTTCGTCATATTCCTTTGGCGTAATCGGTGACACATAGCCTGTGATATGACCTGTCAAATGCGCTTGCGGGTAAATACGACGATAGCGTTTGGCAAATGTCACTCCATTTAACAAGGAGGATCGCACCGCTAGGCGTGATAAATCGCGCTGCGTTAAATCACCCTTAATGGTGATAGGAATGAAACGTGGCTGAGATGATGCCGTCTCTATGATATCATCAATATCTTCTGGCTTGATATCAATGATCTTTGCAATCTGCGCCAATAATCGGGGTAAATCAGCTGTATTTGCCGGCGTCACAGATAGGGAATAGGTTTCTGTATTACCAGCAATTAAGCGATTATTAGCATCAAAAATACGGCCCCGTGCAGGTGTCACAGACCGCGTGTTAAATTGATTAGAATCTGATAATTTACGCCAACCATCACTTTGGGCAATCTGCAATTGATATAAGCGGCCTGCTAGCAAAAGCCCCAACATCACCTGCCCGCCACCAATCACAAAATTGCGACGAGACATGCGCGCTAGGAGCTCTTTTTTCTGCTTACGCTTATTCTTCATCGCCATAGGATTGCCCTATCTTTGCGAAATGTGAGTTAGCAAATCTGCGGCTTGGCGCACAATTGCATGAAGGAAGGGATAAAGAAGCACTGTCACACCAAATTGGAACATCACAGACTGAAAGTTAATAAAACTCATATGCCAAATCATATATCCCACTGATTGCAGCCCTAGCAAAATCACAAGGGCGACAATAAAGCTCTGCCAAATTTCCATAAAATCGCGTTGTTCCGGAAAGCTGACGGCACCTCTCACAATAAGTAAGCTCACCAATATGGCAAAAGTTTGGCTGTGATCGAGCGAGCTGAAGAACACATCTAGCAGAACCGTCACAATCACGAGAGACAAAACAGGCAAAGCCACAGGATAAAACACAAATAAGGTGAAATAGACGGCAAAAGATAATAAAGGCGTTGAGATATAGAAAATCTCTAGCAGTGATAGCGCCCCTTCAAACAGACCAAGGAAAAACAAGCTCACAGCCACCATGAACTGCATGGAAAAATAGGAGGTGAGCTTTGCCTTCTGAAAATAAGCAGAATAGCTCATTTCAAGAGCTCCGCAGCGCTAATCCCCTCCAATAAACGACCATCTGATTCAGGCTTTAGCGGTCCAAAGAAACGCTCTAAATCAGCAAGGTCCACTGGCTTATCAAGTCCTTCATCTTTTGTGAGGACAGAGACAAAACTAATCTGCTCTAGCGCAACAGAGGGGGCCACAATCACATTGCCTGGCTCTGCCACGACGACCCGTCCAACGGGGATTCCAGCTGGCAAAATACCGCCATGACCAGAGGTTAGAACAAGCTCTCCTTCTTTCGCCTCAGCTTCTAGGGGCAGGAAATCCAGTCTTAGTCTTTGGTCATTATTGCCTAACACCAAGCCAGGCCAGCTGGAAGAGGCCAACAGCACCGGTATTTTGGCATTCACATCACTAATCAGCAGCACACGCGCTGATTTGCGGCCACTTTCAATGATAAACCCAATAAGACCATCAGCATTGACCACCGCATCACCGCGGCGAATGCGATGACCTTCATCAATTTGCAAAAGCAGGGAATGGGCAAAACTGCCCCCTGGCGCAGAAATAGCTCGCGCCGTCACAGGCGTGAGGGCCGTAGTAGAAGCCGCCCCTAACACTGTGCGTAATTGGCGATTTTCGCTCTCGAGGATCTCAGCGCGTCTTTGCCAGCGTCTGAGCCGTTCATTTTCAGCACGAAGGCGCACATTCTCAGCGCGGAACGAGGCCAAGGTACGCATACCAGAGGCCATTGTATCAAAGGCACGCACTGGTGCTGCGACGATGTCATATAGGGGCGCTATGACGTCAGAGACGCCTGTCTTAGCTGCTCGCAATGTATAGATGTCCAGCTTACCGAGAAAAATGAGGGAAAAGCTGATGACGAGCAGAATAATTTGCGTCGACAAGCGAGACGTGCCCTTGGCATGTCCAGATCCCCGACGCGCCATTGACGTTACGCTCCGATAAGGACGTGACGCAGTGTCTTCAACTCTTCAAGACAGCGCCCTGTCCCCAATACAACGCAAGATAGCGGATCTTCGGCAATTGAGATCGGCAGACCTGTGGCATCACGCAACACCGTATCAACCTCACGCAGCATGGCACCGCCACCGGTGAGCACAATCCCTTTTTCGACGATATCAGCCGCAAGCTCAGGTGGGGCTTGTTCTAGTGCCATCTTCACGCCTTCAACGATTTGACGCATCGGGTCAGAAATCGCATCAGCGACTTGAATTTCAGTGATGGTAATCTCTTTTGGCACACCATTCACAAGATCACGGCCACGCACTTCCACCTTTTTATTGCTACCCTTCTCAGGACGGCAGGCAATACCAATGGTTTTTTTGATGCGCTCTGCTGTTGTTTCACCAATCAACAGATTATGTGTGCGGCGCAGATAAGCGATGATTGATTCATCAATTTTATCACCACCAACACGCACAGAATGGGCATAAACAATATTGCCAAGCGACAAGATGGCAACCTCAGTCGTACCGCCACCAATATCAACAACCATCGAACCTGACGGCTCTGTCACTGGCAAGTTTGCCCCAATCGCAGCGGCCATAGGCTCTTCAATCAAAAAGACGCGGCGCGCACCGGCTGCCTCAGCAGATTCTTGAATGGCACGACGTTCCACGGCGGTTGAACCAGATGGCACACAGATAATCATTTGTGGGTTAGCAATTGAGAAACGACCATTCACTTTACGAATAAAGTGTTTGATCATTTCTTCTGCGACTTCAA
>WTJA01000074.1:0-3809 GCA_011524995.1 Alphaproteobacteria bacterium
TAATCCCACCATGTCGCGACAACGGCATCATCAGGTAATTGGCCATCCATCGCCGCAAAACCACGCAACATTTCTTTGGGAAAGGTTGGGTTTGGCACATAGCGGCTCATAGGATGGAATTGCACAATCGCGCCCATCATCGCCAATGCTGTCAGGCTGATAATCGCCTCTTTATGATAGCGGATATTTCGCACAGCTGCCGGTGCATAAGTAATAGCGAGGCGCACTAGCAAAAGCACAACAAAGCCGATACCGAACCACAACATCGGTGCCGAATAGAATACCGCACGATTACCAACTAAAAAATTGGCCAAGGCAAAAATGGTCGCAGGGCCGTAAATAACAGCCAAAACAGGGTAGCGTACCGCAAATAAAAATAGGCCAATCACGCCGATAATGCCAAGCCATACCGCGCCAGTGATATCTGTTAAAATCTGCGCAAACGGGACAACCCGTAGCTCAGTAATCGTCGCAAATGTATTAGGGTAGATAAGGCTACCACTGACAGCGACGTCGTTTAAATATGAGGAATCAGCTGAGACACCGAGCCCCTTAAAGGCAAGGCCCGATAGGAGGATGAAAATCCCACCCGTGATAAGGGGGCGGTGCCAATTACGCGCTGACATAAAAGAGAGCCACATCAAACCAATCGCAAAGGCCCATCCCATAAAGGCCTTTTCATACCACCAGAAAAATAACTGCAGCGTTAGCGCCGCAACCACAGACCATAGTATCGCTTTGCGCAGATTAGGCGCACGCGCCGCTAGGATAGTCAGGCCCAAAACGGCATAGAAAAATCCTAAATTCAAAATATCCGTATCAATACGACCGATAGAGGTACGGACAATAAAGCTATAGCTGAGGCCTGCGCCAACAGCGGCAATCGCACCTTCTAGCCAAAAGCCTGCCGCACCAAATGCCAACACCACGCCAACAGCCATGGCAAAGCCTAGCAGCGGCAATAGCGCATTTGCCGTCGTCAACAATGACTTGGTAGAGCTATCAGGTGATAAGGTCGCAATCATCACCGACAATAAGGGAAAATCCCGCAACGCTGTTTGTGGCTCCTCAGTCGCTACTTCATCTGCCAATGTCGGATAGAGCCGCTTTTTGTTATAGTCGCGGACATCCCCTGTCTCTTTTAATTGCCGTGCAAGCCCTACAAAATAGCTAGCATCCGTGGTTGAGAATAAGGGGGTATCACCCAGATAAAACTGATTAGGATTATCCTGCCAGACTTGATATTGGTGATTGCGGATCTGAAAATTGATCCCCGCCGCAATGAGAGTGACTAATAGTGCGCATAAGAGGAGCGCGCGAGACACAGGAAGCCTCTCTAGCACGCGATAGCCGGTCAAAGCGCTATGCCACTGCGCTATTTTATCAAAGCGCTCATGCCATTTTGCGCCAATATCCCCAGAAGCCAGCTTTGATTTAAACATGATAATACTCTCTGTACCAGGCGATGAAGCGAGCCACGCCCTCTTTCACGGGGGTGTTTGGCTTAAAGCCAACCCAGTCATCAAGCCGAGATGTATCGGCATTTGTGGCTTTGACATCACCGGCTTGCATCGGCTGAAACTCTTTGATGGCCTCTATACCAAGCGCATCTTCGACAGCGGTGACATAATCCATCAATGGTGTGGGCTGGCTATTGCCAATATTAAAAATACGATACGGCTTTGAGGATAGGCCAGAATCTGGCTGGGCGGCATTGAAGTCCGGTGCAGGGGCGGCTGGCTTATCAACCAAGCGCACAATGCCTTCGACAATATCATCCACAAAGGTAAAATCTCTTACCATCTGACCATGATTAAAAATCTGAATAGGCTCACCAGCCAAGATTGCCTTAGTAAAAAGGAACAACGCCATATCTGGGCGACCCCATGGGCCGTAAACTGTAAAAAAGCGTAACCCTGTGGTTGGGAGGCCATATAAATTTGAATAAGAGTGCGCCATCATCTCATTGGCTTTTTTGGTCGCACCATAAAGCGCCATGGGATGATCAGTTGATTGCGCTTCGGAAAACGGCATCGCCTCATCTAGCCCATAGACTGATGAGGAGGAGGCATAAATCAAATGCCCGACATTATGATGGCGACATCCTTCCAAAATATGAAGGAAGCCTGTGACATTGCTATCCACATAGCTGTGAGGATTTTCGATTGAATAACGCACACCTGCCTGCGCTGCGAGATTGATGACACAATCAAACGCCTCTGCCGCGAACAAAGCTTCCATGCCAGCGCGATCGCTCAAATCAATCTGATGAAATGCAAATTGGTTGTCATGTTCAAGACGGGCAAGACGCGCTTTCTTCAATGCGACATCATAATAATCATTCAGATTATCAAGCCCAACCACCACATGACCAGCTGCTAGAAGCCGCAATGATAGGTGCATACCAATGAAGCCTGCTGCGCCTGTAACAAGAATTTTCATAAATAGCCCTCATGCGTGGAAATTATGACGTGACCTGTGACGGTTATAACAGCTTTTCTAGCCCTTGCCTATGGGGTCAGGATGAAGAGATGCCCCTCAGACAAAAGACACAATTCACACTATATCTGGTGAAAAATTCTTGGATTTATCTAAATATTGTGTTCAATTAGTTAAAAATAATCTTTAAAAACCCGCGGAACGCCGCGGTACGCTTGGGTAGCAGGGAACACATCAGATGGCCAATGGGGCGGCAAAACCACATATCGCTGAGTTTCAAGTGCTTGAAGCCCTGTACCAAGAGGCAGAATTAATGCGTCCTGTGACCATTTCATCCCGGCCTGTCACGAAGCGCCCGCCGCAAACACAACCTGCCATAGCGCCCGCTGAGAGCGTCCCATCTGATGCTATTGCGCTGTCTGATGATTTGCCGGTTATGGTTCGCATCTCAGATTTATATGAAGAAGCAGAAGCTGAGCGCATCATGGCCGATGAGGCGCGCGCCCAAACAACTAGCGCAGAAGAGAGCACACAAACTGAAGTGGGCGCAAGTACTGAAGAGACGCCTGACCTATCTGACGAATTTGCTATCCCTGCTGCCTTTGATGCCCCATCAACAGTGCCAGAACAAGAGATTGTACCCTTGGATGATGAGGCCACATCAGAAGATGACGCCCTCATTGCTGCCCTTACCAATGAGCGTGATGGTGACATTGATATGGCGACATCTGACACCTCAGATGCGATGGCGAATGATATGCCAGCCGCCTTACCAGACATCAGCGATATGCCGGCCGCTCCTCATGACACAGCGCTGGCAGATACAACTGACGAAGACGCGATGATTGCTGCCCTAGCTGAAGATATGGCAGCGCCAAGCCTAGACACACCTCCACCAGCGGCCCCTGAAGAGACTGATGACGAGATGCCAATGGCTATCGCAGCGGCCGCGCATTCTGATGCAGATGAGAGTGATCTAGCCGATAACAATGAGGATGACGTCACTGCAATCGAGACGGCCCCGTCTCCTGAGGCACAGCCTGTTGATGACGACATATCAAAGCAGCTTGATGATGTCAGACAAGCGGTTGAAGCCGCCTCCGCGACCATGTCAGGCACTGCAGATAGTGATGCCCAAGAGCACGCCCGAGAAGACAACAGCGATGCCATCCTAGAAGATGACGCTATCCGCCTTCCAGAGGAGGTTGCCGCGGCACATGACCACGAGGCACACGACCAAGAAACGCATGGCGAAGAGGCACCACTCGTCGCAGGACCAAAGCTCGCTGCCTTTATTGGCGAGACAGTGCGTGATGTCTTAGAAGACGAGCTGCCATCTCTGGTGCGCGGCCTTGTTGATGAAGCATTGA
>WTJA01000074.1:3909-6425 GCA_011524995.1 Alphaproteobacteria bacterium
AGCTCTGTACAGCTTGGTGCACAGGATGAATCTTGCGCATATTCCTCAACTGACATGGTGAACTCACCCAAAGTGCCATCCATCACTGATGAACCCGCAATAACAGAGCCAACTGACATTGAGAGATGACCGGCTAGATAGCTATCCGCATTGGCAGTATCGGCTCTGTCATAAATCGCAACAGACCCAATCCGCACATCTTCAAGGCTTTCACCAACATCAAGATAGCCATTACCATTTTCATCATTACCGGTGCCAGTCGCCTGACCTTCATTATCTGTAATTGGCTTCTTCAAGGCCCCCGCAGATAGGTCAGTATTGATTGTAGCAAAGGCCGTTCCTGAATTTGAACTTGTCACATAATTGGTAGAGCCCAAGGTCACGGAGGATAAATACACCGATCCTGTCACTGCGAAACTGTCATAATTCACAACGGCACTATAGCCCGCCCGCGCTTTAAAGGCGGTATCGCTATTTGAGATGGTAAAGCTATCAGAGAACTTCGCACTACCGCCATAGCTCTCAGAAATCAGACCATCCATCGTGTCTGTGTTTCCTAATACAGGGCCTGTTTGCACCGTCGCCCAAATAGCCTCTGCTTTGCCGGCTTGGTAATAATCAAGCGGGTCGATGGCATCTTCGGCTGTCCGCTGTTCAACTTCTTTGATAAGCGCCAATAGACGAGAGCTATCCTCTTCTTTGGCTTGCTCCTCAATCTCCACCTCAACAGGGGTGAAAGTGGCCTCCGGTGTGCGCTCTGTCACAAGCTCTGTCAGGACTGTTTCAGCCACAGGCTCTTCTTTGACCTCTAATTGCAACGTTGGCACGATCAGTGTGGGCGTCTCGACCACCTCTTTGACTTCCACAGCCGGCGCATCTGTTGATGGTGCATCTGTTTTCGTCTCATCAACTTTCTGCTCATCAATCTCGGCGGCGCCGCGCGTTACAAGGGCGCTCCGCTCAAAGCTAAATGATACCGTGTTTGCTGTGCCCTCATCATCCTTTGCCTCAGTATCTTGGAAGGAGGTAAAAATCGGCTCATCTTTAAATTCTGCGTTAATTTCTTCGGCATTATACAGAATATCAAAGAAGCTCAGCTTTACATCTTCTGTATCAACATCAGGGGCAGCACGTGACACAATGAGATTTGAAATATCTTCAATCTTAAATGTCTCAGTGAGTTTCACCTCTTCGAACGCAAAATTTGATAGGCCATCATCAAATGCCAGGCTCGGTGTCTCGGCCAAAGCGCTTCTTTCATCAAGCACCTGTGTCAGCTGAGTTGAGATAGCATTAACAAATAGTTCGCCGCCATCTAACCCTTCAATCTCTTCAAATTCGAGCGAGAATTCCTCACCTGCTAAGGCAGCAAGATCGCCTGCTTCAAAACTCTCCAAATCTTCGGTGGTTAACTCACCAGAGGCAATTTGTTCATCAATAATCACCTTCACGAGGGCCTCTGCTACAGCTTCTTGATCGCCACCTGCCTCGGCAATGATCGCCGTGATTTCCTCTTCTGTGATATCTTCACCAGAGGCGCCTGCCTCTCTGATTGCCACCTCGATTGGGTTCACCTCTTCAACCGCTTCGGTTGGGGCATCCGCCTCATCAGTGGCAGCTGTCTCAGTTGGTGCTTCGCCTTCACCATCCTCTTCGGGTGCAGCGGCATCTGCCTCAGCTAGCGTTGCCTCTTCCTCATCAACCTCAACCTCTTGGATAAATTCATCAATCTCGGCTGCTGAAAAGGGTTCTGGCTCTGAGGCAGCACCGGTATCTGCGACTGACACGCCCCAGCCTGGCTGGACCAAATCAATCGGCGCTGCTGTCGTTGTCTGCAGCTGAACCGCACCAGATAGCAATACCAAATCAGACGCGCCTGTCTCACTCACACGTCCTACAACGGATGTGCCGCGAATAGACGCTGTCGCGTTTGGCAGTTTCAACGTCATTGCGCCAGGCTTTAATTTGGATACTTTCCCTGAAATGAATTTAAAGGTGCCCTTCGTTACAGAGGCCGTGAGCGCCACATCATCAATCTTTGTGGGGTCGAATACAAATTCGTCAAACACCAAGGTAGAGTTCGGACCAATTGAAAATACCGTCTGGTCACGCAATAGCACCTGCAGTGATGATTTGCCATCAGTTGAAATCTCATCATTGAGGTAAATCGGTGCGCCCACCCCGACAACACGGCCCACCTGCTCGCCATCTTCATTAGTATAGGAAATGGTAACAGGCGCCTTAGTCGCCGCAATCACGCCGCTAATTGGTCTACTTGGATCGGGAATGGTCGTCTGCGCTATCACAGGGGATGAGAGTGACATCATGACAACAAGCATCACTGCCAAAAGCTGCTTCAAAAATTTTCCGGCGCCTGTTCTCATCACATGCTCCTCTATCCAAACTGACTATACTTCAAGGTTTGCGGCCCCAAAATAACAGTGAATTCTAATATAAAGCTAGCACATTCGCATGATCTGACTTCACATTCTAGTGATGCGTAAGGATGAAATGCC
>WTJA01000023.1:0-7777 GCA_011524995.1 Alphaproteobacteria bacterium
CACGTTCTTGTGCTTCGAAAGCGCGCTCAAGCATGATCCATGCTTCTTCGCGTCTTGCCTTCTCGCGGCTGAGGACGGCCTGACCATCACGATCTTCCATGCGCTCAACATAAACTTCTACTGTGTCGCCTGATTTAATCTCAGCATCTGCATCAGCAGCGCCAAATTCTTTCAAAGGAACACGGCCTTCTGATTTAAGGCCTACATCGATGACAGCATAGTCACCAACAACATCGATGACATAGCCTTTTACGACACTGCCTTCGATTGACATATTTTCTGCAAAGCTTTCAGCTAGCAGATCTGCAAAATTTTCTGCGTTTGACAATTAAGTTCTCCGTTGATGCCATTCTTATGCGGACGTTGCGTCTCAACATAAAGCCTTTGCTGGAAAAAGGCGGTGTTTATTATCTAAGGCACAAATCATAACAAGCCTGGCTTGTCTTTGATTTGAATAAACACGTGGATGAGTATGGCACAATCTTCCATCCAGCGTTTCAAAGGTTAAATTGATTTGCCAGCCTTAGACTGATGACAAATCGTCATGCCCTATTGTCTCTCTTCTACAAGCGAGGCAACAAGTTGTAACACTTCTTCTGCATTCTTCTCGCTAGTGTCAATAAAAATCGCATCATCTGCTGGAATTAATGGCGCTGTGGCTCTGTTTTTGTCGCGGGCATCTCGCTCTGTGAGATCGGCAAGCACTTCTGCCAGGGTCAAACTATCATCATGCACTGATAATTCGAGGTGCCGTCTGCGGGCCCGCACAGCGATATCAGCATCAATATAAAATTTAATATCAGCTTCTGGCAAAATCACGGTCCCAATATCACGACCATCAAGCACAGCCCCGTGACCAGAAGGAGGGGTGGCGGCAAATGATCGTTGTTTTGCAATCAGCGCGTCGCGCACGGCGGCTAGTGAGGCGACTTTAGATGCCGCTTGTGCCACCTCTGCCGCGCGCAAACCATCAGTGTTTTCAAGAGGTAAGACGAGATTATGCGCAATCTGGCATAGCGCCTCTGCCTGACCCTCGGGGTCTTGCAGGTCAACAGATTGCGCTAAGGCATCACGGGCAACAGCACGATATAAGGTTCCTGTATCAAGATAATCAAAGCCAAATTTCATGGCCAAGGTCTTGGCGAGGGTGCCTTTGCCAGATGCGGCTGGTCCGTCAATAGCGATTTGCATAGCTGCCTCCGTCTAGCTAGCTGACAGACTGAATCTGCGCACCAACTTGATTCATCTTATCAGCAAAGCCGGGGAAAGATGTATTGATGGTTGCGACGTCATCAACTTGGATTGGTGCCTTTGATACCATGCCCAAAACAAGGAATGACATGCCGATTCGGTGGTCATGTTGGCTGTTAATGGTGACGCCGCCTGCTGGGGCCTCATCGGTGCCTGTGACAATCATATAGTCATCACCTTCTTCGACGATGACGCCGCATTCTTGCAAACCAGCCGCCATCACAGCAATGCGGTCCGTTTCTTTCACGCGTAATTCCTCTACGCCGGTCATAATCGTGCGGCCTGTTGCGCGGCTCGCTGCTACTGACAGAATAGGATATTCGTCAATCATAGAGGCCGCGCGCTCGGCTGGCACCTCAATACCGGTAAGCTGTGATGATTTGATGCGAATATCGGCAACAGCCTCGCCACCTTCAATTCGTTCATTTGACAGGGTAATGTCACCCCCCATCTCTTGTAGCGTGATAATGAGCCCGGTACGTTGCGGGTTCATACCAATGGCTGGCAAGGTGATATCAGAGCCTTCTGTGATAAGGGCCGCAACCATTACAAAAGCTGCCGAAGAGGGGTCACGTGGCACCGCGATATCTTTGGCGGTCAAAGTGCCGCCGCCGGTTAATGTAGCGCGATGACGACCATCAGCTAACATCTCTTGCGTCACATCCATGCCAAAGTGACGAAGCATGGCTTCGGTGTGGTCGCGGGAAATATGCGGCTCAGTGACGATGGTCTGACCACGGGCACATAGGCCTGCCAGTAAAATGGCTGATTTGATTTGCGCTGAGGCGACTTTCGGCTCATAGGATAGCGGTAGCGGTGTAGGCAAGCCTGTAACAGTCACTGGCAGCGTGCCGCCGTCTGCAATCTCAATCTGGGCGCCCATCTCTTCTAGCGGGTCAGTGATGCGCCGCATCGGACGCTTAGATAAAGACGCATCTCCCACAAAGGTCGCTGTCATGCTTTGACCAGCAATTAATCCCATCAACAAACGAACAGCTGTGCCTGAATTACCAAGATCAAGCGGCGCGGATGGATTTGTTAGTCCGCCCAAGCCAACGCCATTGATCACATAGGCATCATCCTTTTTGGTGATATCCGCGCCACAATCGACCATGGCTTGTTTCGTTGCAAGCACATCATCACCTTCTAGCAACCCAGTAACAACGGTCTGACCAACGGCCAGAGAGCCAAGGATGAGGGCGCGGTGCGAAATAGACTTATCACCTGGCACATCGAATTGACCTGATAGGCCAGAGGCGCGCGATGAGAGGAGTGATTGACGTTCTGCAGACATAGATAACTCTTAAACAGGGATGCCGAAGGGTAACTTTCGGGCGAATATGGTCTCTTCTTATACTGCCAATCTGGCAGCAATTAAAGGGTCGATCAGAGGCAAAAAAGCAGCAGAGTGATGAAAAGTGCATTTTTATTTTGACAGAAGCCCTAATTTAAGCGACTTAGCCACTGTACTTATGATGATGGTTAGCTTTGTGAAACGCGCTAGCTGGTAATGAGAAAAGGGATTGATTATGGCAAAACAGGACCTTGGTAAAAAGAGACGCTGCGCCTCATGCGGCATGAAATTTTATGATTTCAACAAATCACCTATCACTTGTCCCAGCTGTGACACAGAATTTAACCCAGATAACCTTCTGAAAAGCCGTCGTGGTCGTACAACAAAGCAGGCATCAAAAGCTGCTGTGGCTACAGATGAGATAGCTGAAAAAGAGCTACTGCCAGAAGACGATGCAGAAGCTGATACGGATGATCTAGGTGATGATGAGGATCTGGCTTCAATCCCTGCAGCTGAATCTAACGGCGATGATGAGGAAGAGGCCGGCATGCTTGATAATGACATGGATGATGATTTCATCGATGGCATTGAAGAAGAGGGTGAAGAGGAATAGTCTTTTACCAAAAAAAGGCTTGCTTTCACAAACAGTCAGCGCTACATCACTAACATGAAATGACGGGGCTATAGCTCAGCTGGGAGAGCGCTACAATGGCATTGTAGAGGTCAGCGGTTCGATCCCGCTTAGCTCCACCATTTCATCAAAAAGAACGGCCCCTTTTGGGCCGTTTTTTGTATCTAGCGTGATAAGAATTACAGCGCGAAGCTATCACCAAGATAAACTTGCCGCACACCTGAATGCTGCACAACATCGTCAGGTGTGCCATCCATCATAACCTTGCCATCATGGATGATATAAGCGCGATCGATGATATCGAGCGTCTCTCTTACATTATGATCTGTGATTAACACACCAATCCCATGTTCTTTTAGCTGCGAGATAATATCTCTGATCTCAGAGATAGCGATTGGGTCAATGCCAGCTAATGGTTCATCGAGTAACAAGAAAGTCGGGCGTGCTGCCAAGGCACGCGCAATCTCAAGACGGCGTCTTTCACCACCAGATAGCGCGATCGAAATGGTGTTGCGCAGATGCGTGATCCCAAATTCAGCCATTAAATCTTCAAGCATCGCATCTCTGATATCAGCATGCTCTTCTGTGATTTCTAGAACGGCACGGATATTTTGTTCGACTGTTAAGCCGCGGAAGATGCTGGCTTCTTGCGGCAAATAGCCAATCCCACGACGCGCCCGCTCATAGAGATGCATCTTTGTGACATCTTCGCCATCAAGCATAACCGCGCCCTCATCAGCATTGATGAGGCCTGATAACATATAGAAAGTTGTAGTTTTGCCGGCACCATTTGGTCCAAGCAGCCCAACCGCCTCACCACGATTGACATTCAAGGTGATGTTCCGGACCACGCGTTTGCTGGCAAAGCTTTTCCCTAGGCCAGTCGCTTGCAACCCACGGTTTTGCTGCACCATGCGAATGCCTGCGGATGCGGGGCTTGTTTGTGCCTCATTATCTTGCATCTATAGGACGGGCCTCATCTTACCAATGGCTCACTTTATTCAACCAAAATGCCCGAGACTCGCCCGCTACCTTCGGTTGTTAATAATCTGCTTACCCCATTATTAAAGTCAATCTCAGCCTTTTGTCCATTTAAAATGCTCTCGCCATCGATGATTTTTACATCACCTATGAGCAAGGCTGTTCCTGCTTTGGCATCATATGTGCCCTCGCTAGCTTCGGCTTGTCTGCCATCTGGCTGGCTAATAAAGACATTACCAGTGGCAAAAATTGTCTCGATTTCCTCTGCTTCATTCAAGGCGATATCGATTTGGTCCCCTTTGAGAAGGCGGCCGTCGGTAAGGGTGATTTCGCCGCGCCCTTCGAGCGTCACACGGCCTTCGGCGCGGTCAAATTGAATGAGCTGTTCCGCCTTGGCTGTACCATCTTGACTGGTGACGATCGCGTTGGGGCCCGTAATCTCGTAGAAATTACGCTGGATGTTATAATCTAGCTGGCTTCCTGACCCTTTTAGGTTTGTGTCTGAAAAGCTGACATTTGTGAGCGCTACCAAACGCTCAATATCCTGGTTTTCACCCTCTTGGCTGTAATAGGCACGCAAGGTGTCGCCGCGAATGGTTTGGCTGCCTCTTGTGGCAATCGCATCTCCAATGGCTTGATAGAGCCCTTGGCTTTGGTCCCATAATAATTCCTGTTCGGCAGAGACTTCTAATGTTTGCGCCTGTGCGGCAAGCGGCAGGACTAACATCGTCGTGATAAGGGCTTTGCGAAGCCAGTTTGCGTGGTTACTCATTTGTCTCATCCCCAATGACCGCTTTGCTTTTTCCTTTGAAAAGCACTGTTTCTCCAAAATTCGTGACTTGCATAGAGGCGCCACTGAGGGCGCTATCTGGGCTTGTAATTGTAACAAATTGCGGGGCATTTAAGGCGCCCGTATCAAGGTTGGCGTAAAGCTGTTCTGTCTCTAGCTGTAATTGCCGCACTGTTTGTATGACTTCAACCTGTCCTTCAAGGTAAATCTCATTATCCGTTTGGTTCATCTGGCCGCGCTTGGCAGATAATAAGATCTGACCATTGCGCATTGACACAACCTCGCCATCTATCGTTGATAGATTAACCTGTTCGGCATTGTTTGGATCTTCTGAGGCCTGTTCTGCGCGCAGGGTAAAGGGCTCACCCTTTTTGGTTTTGCCTTGATAGGTAAGGCCGCTTAATTCCAGCCGTCCATCCTCGGTGGTTTGCACATTATTCAAATCAATCGTGATATTTTCATCACTCTGAAAAAACAGCACCCAGCCCGTCAAAATCACAGCCGCAGAAGCTGCCAAACCACCGAGCAGGAGACTTGTGCTGATGGCGCGTGTCTTTACAGGGGCAACAGCCACCTTGGGTGTAAAGATTGCTTGTTTGTCGGGGCGCTTCTGGCTCATGCTATATCTATGTTACCTTTGGGTCGTGTGGATTAGGGGTTTAGTGATGGAAAATATCCACATCCTCAAAACCGCTTATATCCATGATGGCGCGCTGTTTCAAAAAGCGGAAACAATCTTCTGCCATGGCAAGGCGGTCTTCTCGCTCAAGCCGTGTGACTAATTCTGTGCGCAACTGGTGTAAATAGAGAACATCGCTTGCCGCATAATCAATTTGTTGCTGGCTCAGTGTGTCGCGTCCCCAATCTGATGATTGCTGCTGTTTGGACAACTCAACACCAAGCAATTCACGACATAATTCAGCAAGCCCATGCCTGTCTGTATAGGTGCGAATAAGCTTAGACGCAATTTTTGTGCAGAATAGAGGTCCTTTGATGTCACCACAAAGACGGATCATCTGCGCAATGTCAAAGCGGCCAAAATGGAATAATTTTTCAACAGATTCATCTAAGACAAGAGCGGTTAGATTAGGGCAGGGGGTCCCGCTCTGATCAATCTGTACAAGATGGGCATGGCCATCCCCTGATGAAATTTGCACTACACATAATCTGTCACGCACAAGGCTTAGCCCCATTGTTTCAGTATCAATGGCAACAGAAGCGCCTAAATCTAGGTCATCTGGTAAGTCATGGCGGTGCAGAAAATTAGTCATATTATATACTCAGTTTTGGGGGCTCGCCCCTTCATAGTTAGGATGAGATGAAGTGTAACACATCTTGGGCTTCAGGACGCCGTCTTTCTTTAGGGGCCTCTGTCTTGCCGCCGATATAGATAAAGCCCGCAATGCGGTCAGTATCTGTGTTACCCCCGAGTGCTGCTAGCATCTTATCATTATAGCTGTACCATTCTGTCACCCATTGCGCGGCATAGCCGAGCGACTGCGCGGCGGTGACGATATTCATGCATACGGCACCAGCTGACAACTCCATTTCCCAAACAGGGATTTTAGGGTGCGGCTTTGGCGTTGATAGAACGGCCATAATGACGCTTGTGCGTAGAAAGCGGTTTTCTTCAAATATGAGGCTGTCTTCGCTTGCATCGTCATGTGCCTCAGCAAATTCTGGTCGTAAGACAGTCTGTCCGAGGCGCGGCCTAGCATCGCCTGAGATAACGCAGATTTTCCATGGGTTCAATGCGCCATGATCCGGCACGCGCATAGCACAGTGGAGGATGGTGGAGATATCCTCTTCTGGCACATCAATATCAACCATACGCGGTACAGTTACAGAACGACGCTTTTGCAAGAAATCCGTAATCTCATTCATGATGTTGCCTTTTGCAATGCTTGTTTCATCTGTCTGGCATGACGGGAAAAACGAGCCCGTTTCAACACAGAGTGCTTGAGATTCATAACTCCATGAGCCCCTTTTTGCAGAAACGAACGTTTTTTAACAATATTATCATATCCGATATGAGAGCCCATATCGACATGTGTGACTAATTCAGGTGATGTTGTGGCAACGTTTAGGCCTGTGACCCACCATCTGTTTAATAAGGTATCAATTTCTAGGCCAAATTTATGGTAATCCGCGAGGATTTTAGCAGCGGCAGTGCGATGAATGACATAGCCATTGGCGCCAATATTGGCATATTTCTTAAAGCACAATGAGAGCCCTGATGAGGTGGTGCCTACTATAACAGACGAGCGTTTTGGGCGCCTGTCACATAAGAAAATCACATCAATATTATTGGCGGCCTGTTCCAAAGCTGGTAAATGAGCGGCAAATTCTGAGGTTAGCTCTGCATCATCTTCTAAGATGATCGCGGCCTGATGCGGGCTATCTATCAAATGTTGGAAGGCTCTCAAATGCGAGAGATAGCAGCCGATAGACCCGGGTATAGGGTCATAGGATAGGTTGTAGAATAAGGCCCTCACATCACAATGAGAGGCAAGCTCATCTTGTGACCAGCCTCGCGCATCGACCGCCTTTACCCAATGGTAGCGGAGATTGTGCGGTGCAAGGCTATCCTCAAGCCTGCGCCGCCTGTCATGGGCGTCATCCAATGATATAACCAAAAGTTCCATAAGATGGTTTTAGGCATCATCGGCACAGCTGACAAGTCACCAAAGAGGGGGCGCAAAAAAAGAGCCAAAAAAAAGGAGGCATAACGCCCCCTTTTTTAAAGATTTTAGGGTTCACTTAGGAGCCTGGGACTTCGCCGCCCAATTCTGCTGCCAATGCATCACATGTGGCTTGGCCAGATTGTGCA
>WTJA01000023.1:7877-15373 GCA_011524995.1 Alphaproteobacteria bacterium
TTCGCCGCCCAATTCTGCTGCCAATGCATCACATGTGGCTTGGCCAGATTGTGCAACACAAGCATTGTAGTAATCAATGTCTGTTGCAAGTTCACCAAGCTGCTCTTCAACCTGTTGCGTTACTGTTGCAATGGTTTCCAAGTTTTCACGAATGACTTCACTTGAAAGAAGCTGCTGAACGTCTTCCAATGCACCTTCTTCGATAAGCGCGTCGATTTCATCTGTGATAACGGCTGCTAGGTCAGCATCAAGCTGAGACAGAGCGTCATTTGTCGCAAGAATATCTTCAATCGCTACACCTGACTCATCAGCGATGTCCTGCAAATCGTTTAACTGCTCAAAGCTAATCGCGTCTGACCCTGTCACCTGTTCAACCACGGCATCGCCAATGATGTTCAATTTAGAGTCTTTGGTCTTTCCAGCAAGCTCAGACACAGGTACGAAAGTGATATCGTCACCAACCACAACAAATACGTTGTTGCCTGCGATGCCAGCGACGTCGCCGCCATTGGCTGCACGCTGTTTGTAGACTTCCATTTGCGCTGGGCTTGCGCCGTCATAAACGCCGCCATCGCTGCCAAGAACCTGGCCGCTCTTTAGTGTCAAAGCATGGGCACCAGCTGATACAAGCGCCATTGTTGTTGCTGCAAAAATAAGGTGTTTCATAATCAAACACTCCCTCTTCCGTATGCTGCATGAGCATAATTGTCTTTCACGTTGCATGAATGTATAACAGGAAATGCTTAATTAGTAAATTTGATTGAAACTATTGTGACTAAAACGCATAAATTATCTCTCTTCGCTGTATTTTTTGGATTTTTATTCTCTCAAACCTCTTTTGCAGCAGTGGATACGCAAGAAACGCGCGCATTATCTGGTGTGATTGCAGCTGCAAATGGCCCTGTCACGATTTCCTATATCACCGATGATGGCACCTCGATTGGGCGTGTGGCAGAGATTGGCGATGATATTTACCTCAATGATGAGATTACGACTGGCGCTGATATGTCGCTGCAGATTTTATTGCGTGACCAGACGGTGTTTTCTATTGGGCCAAATAGCAGCCTTATTTTCGATGAATTCATCTATGATCCTTCCGCAGTTGAGACAGCCTCTTTGTCAGCCTCTGTGACAAAGGGTAGTTTTAAATTTATTTCTGGTAAAATTTCAAAATTAAAACCAGGGGCGATGCAGCTGAAATTGCCAAATGCGACAGCGTCAATTCGTGGCACATCTGTGGCAGGACGTGTCGCAGATGATGGCGGCGCTGATATCGTGTTGCTGACAGGTGCCATTGCCTTGCAGAGTGAGGCAGCGCCCGCAGTTGATATCTTCCAATCAGGTTGGGGGGTGACGGTTGATGCGTCTGGAAGTGTCAGCCCGCCGACTCCCTTTTCTGCTGATGACATTAATGCCCTTATTGATGAGGCGACTATCTCGCCAAGCGATAATAGCGAGGGTGATGACGCGGCGCCTAGCCTTGCTTCTGCGCCATCGGCTGCCACGATTGAACAAGGAGAAGCGCTTCTATTAGCAGCGATTGACCCGGCGGCGGATGAGGTGTCTGCCAGCACGCTTGTGGCCACTATTTTATCGAATGAGGCCTTGTTGGCGCGATTGGCTGAAAATGAGGTGGCGATTGAGATTCTACAGGATTCTTTGGACTCAAATGTGGTGCTTGATACAGATTTGATAAGCTATATCCTCGCAGGGGGCTCACCTTTGTGGCTGTTCTATGATGGTAATGGCAATCTTCAAAACCCTGTACCAAATCTGCCGCAATATCAGAATGACCTAGCCATCTATAATAACGGTTATGCCGGTCTTGTCTCAACGAGCTATTCAGGGTCTGTGAATTTCAGCAAGTCAGATTTAGCCTTGGCGCCGTCGGCTGTGACAAATGGCGATACAGGCTCAGGTACGGCCTCATTCGATATCACGCTCAATTATGATACTGCTGCTGTCACAGGTAGTTTTTCAACCTCAGATATTATTATCAATAATGTGAATTATGGCGCTGTTGATACAGCGAATGCGGGAACAACAATTTCGAATAGCTTTGTGCCTGGCAGTGCCTCTTTGCTGGATGGTATACCATTGCTAACCGGCGGGTCGTTAGCAAATGGGGCGCAGGTAGAGTTTGTGGGCTCATTCGGGTCTATCACCAATGGCACAACAACCGAAGATGGGACATTGGGTGGTTTCGAAGTCAATGTTAATCGCGCAGGCACGACAGACCCCAGCCTAAAAGGTGAGGTGTATCAGATCGGTACTGTGCAATAGGCGGCCGTTAGAAATGACGCGCGGCAGCAAACGCCGATGCCCAGGCCCATTGGAAATTATGTCCCCCTAAATGGCCGGTGACATCCATCACCTCACCAATGAAATACAGGCCAGGGACAGATTTGGCCTGCATATCCTTAGAAGATAGGGCATTAGTATCAACACCGCCAAGGGTAACCTCGGCTGTGCGATAGCCTTCGGTGCCTGCTGGTTTGATGGGCCAATGGCGCAAGATATCTTCAAAATGGGACAGGGCTTTATCACTGATATCCCCTAATTTGCCGCTTATGTCATGGAAGTCACAAAAGGCGTGCGCTAATCTTTTGGGGAGAGATTTCGCAAGGCTTGTCTGGATATCTTGACGCGGGTTGGTGCGTTTTTCCGCCAGCAAAAAGGCACCTGTTGGGGCGTCTGGCACCATATTAATCGCGATGGATTGGCCGTCTTGCCAATAGGATGATATTTGCAAAATAGAGGGGCCGCTCAAACCACGATGGGTGAATAACAGTCCCTCAGAGAATGAGGCAGCGCCCGCTGATAATGACGCAGGGATGGACAGCCCTGTTAAATCTTTGCACATCTCTTTGATTTTGTCGGTGAAGGTAAGCGGTACCAATCCCGCACGTGGCGCAATAAGGGGCAGGTCAAATTGTTTGGCGATATCATAGCCAAAGCCTGTTGCACCAATTTTCGGAATAGACAGGCCGCCTGTGGCAATCACGCATTTTTGGCTATGCCATACCCCTTTTGATGTCGTTAGGCGAAAGCCACTTTCTGTTTTATCAATGGCTTTGATCTCAGTTTCAAAGGACGTGCCGACAGCGGTTTTTTCACATTCAGATAGCAACATATCAATGATATCTTGCGCAGTATTGTCACAAAATAATTGTCCGAACTTCTTTTCGTGAAACGGGATGCGATAGGCTGTGACAAGGTCCATAAAATCATAAGGCGAATAGCTCGCCAGTGCTGATTTTGGGAAATGCGGATTCTGACATAGAAAATTATCAGGACCGCTATACATATTGGTGAAGTTGCATCGCCCCCCACCAGAGATACGTATTTTTTCAGCAACGCGTTTGCGGTGATCAAATAACATGACCTGATGGCCACGTGCGGCCGCTTGACTGGCACAAAACAGACCAGCTGCGCCAGCACCAATAATGGCGACATCGCAGGTGAGTTTTGAGCGGGCGGCACGGCTCATGAAGAGGCGCTATTCTTTTTGGGGAGTGTAAATAGAACGAGGCGATGCAGCCCATAGGCAATTGCTGGTGTGATGATAACAGCGGCTGCGAGTGAAATGAGGCGTCCCTTATCATGGCCTTGCGAAATAAGGCCTGCTGATAAGAGGAATAACTCTATAAAGGCAGTCATACCCCAAATGACAAAGAGGCAGAAAGCGCGGATGATGGCTGTCATGATACGACCCTTATCTATTCGCCAACCAGCTGGCACAAAGCGTTTCAATGATGTGTGATCTGTGTTGTCTTTCCTCATCTGTCAAGCGAAGAGGCGTTCCTTTCCCCCAAATAGGGTCTGGCCAACTTTCATCAGTGTGGTGCCGCGCAACAATATGAAGGTGAAATTGCGAGACAACATTACCAATCATTGCAATGTTCATTTTATCGGCCTTACAGCTATCCTTTAAGCCAGCAGACAGGTGACTGGTTAAGGAGAGGAGCGTGAGGCGTGCTTGGTCTGAGAGGTCGCTTAGTTCAGTGATATGCGGGATTTGCGGAATGAGAAGAGCCCAAAAATAGCGCCGATCATCAACAAGCCTGACATCAAATGCCTCACATATCATCACAGATGCCGAGCTATCAGCTAACCTGTTATCAAGTATGAAATCGGTCATGAACACCCCCAAAATCTCAGCATCTCAGCGGCCGCTTCTACAGGCGCTTCCTCTGGTACGAAATGCCCGCCCGATACCGCGCAACCAGTGACAGATTGGGCAACTTCTTGCCATGCAGCTATCACATCATAGCGCTTTGCCACAAACCCTGTTTTGCCCCATAAAGCCTGAACAGGCATCGTTAATTTGTGATGGTGGTCAGCCCTGTCATGCACTAAATCAATGCTAGCTGCCGCGCGATAATCCTCGCATGAGGCATGGATCACATCTTTTTGTAAGAAGGCAGCTTCATAAGCAAGATAGGCCTTTTCATCCAGCCATTCTCCCTCGCCAGACCAGGCCTCTAATTTCGCCCGCAGATAATAAGCAGGGTCAGCGCCAATGAGGGTCTCTGGTAGCGGTGCCTTTTGGCTCAAAAAGAACCAATGATAATAGGCGGTGGCAAAGGCTTGGTCCGTATCGTCAAACATCCGCAAGGTCGGTGCAATATCCATCACGGTTAGATGCGTCACACGTGCGGCATAGTCGCGGGCAAGCCGATGGGCCACGCGTCCCCCTCTGTCATGGCCTGCGACAGCAAATTTCTCATAGCCAAGCGCAGACATAATTTCGGCCATATCACGTGCCATTTCGCGTTTGCTATAGGCGAGATGTGCCTCATCGCTGGGTGGCTTTGGTGCATCACCATACCCCCTCAAATCGGGGATGATGAGCGTGACATGTGGGTCAAGGAGGGGCGCAATTTTATGAAAAATCACATGGGTTTGAGGATAGCCATGAAGCAGCAAAACAGGCAGGCCCGTCCCACCACGCCGGACGGGAAAATCACCAATAGATGTGGGGACGCAAAGCGTTTCGTACCCGTCATAGAACTCAGTCATAACAACCCTCATCATGTTATGGCATGAGACTAGCAGAAACGCGCTTGTGATCAAAGATGAAGCGCGACATAGTAATGGCTGATGACATAGGCAATAGGACTGGCACATTATGAAACAATTTATGCTATTACATGTAGGATTTGAAATGCCCACCGATGAGGTGATGGCACAATGGAATAACTGGTTCCAAGAGACAGCTTCTATCACCACCGATATGGGCGGCTTTATGAATGGTACCGCTCTGACAGCTGACGGGGCGCAAGATCTGCCCATGGATAAATCAGTGATGACAGGCTATTCGATCATTGAAGCAGAAGATAAAGAGGCAGCGATTGCGATTGCAGAGAAAAACCCTTTTATCACAGCCATCCATGTCTATGAGCTCCGCAAACATTAGCGTTTGGCCTGTCAGTAGAGAGGTTTGGCAGGCTGCCTGAAAGCTGGCCTCCTTAATTCGGGCCACATCCTTTTAATGATTTAAAACTTATATATAATATAAAACTTTATCTTGATCCAAAAAGTTACAATCTTTATATAAGTATTATTAGTAAAATCTTTGACGTTTGGTTATGGGGGTAGTGATGGCAACATGGCTTTTGAATCCCGGTGATAAACTTTGTGATGTTTTTCACATTACGGGGGAGCATCGTTTTATTGCCCGTCTCTTTATTAATATGCATTGGTATGGGCATTTTGCAGTCTGGTTCGCGTTTTTATATGCAGAAGCCTATCCACTCTAAGAGCGACTGTTACCGCAGTCGTCCAAAGACATCATAGGTCTGTCACACCTGTTTCAAAACGTCATCTTTGAGACTATCAGCAGTCTTTGAGCTGCTCTGGATAGAATAAAGGATAGGACGATGAAACAGATTTGGCGCTTAGTCACTGCCACCATCGGTGCAGCGTGGCTCATGAGCTCTCCTACTCTGGCTAGTGACCTCACCATTTTACATATGAATGATCACCATTCTCATTTGCAGGCCGATGAGGGGGTAGACCTCCTTTTGGCGGGGCAACCAACAAGGGTGCGCTCAGGTGGATTTCCGGCCCTCATTGCTAAGGCAAAGGCGCTATCAGCCGGGCGCAATGATATTGTGAAGCTTCATGCTGGTGACGCCATCACAGGTGATCTATATTATACCTTATTTAAGGGGGCAGCAGATGCCGCTTTGATGAACGAGCTATGCTTTGATGCGTTTGCCCTTGGTAATCATGAATTTGATGATGGCGATGCAGGGCTCGCGTCATTTCTTGATGAGCTGGCAAAAGGTGATTGTGACACGATTGTGCTGGCGGCCAATGTCATGCCCGAAATAGGTGTCTCACCTCTCACACCACAGAGCGGAACAGATTATTTTCGCCCCTCGCATATTTTTACAAGAAATGGGCTGCAGATTGGTGTTGTTGGGATTGATATCGCGCGTAAAACAAAACAATCATCAAGTCCAGATGAGACAACTTTATTTGCGGATGAATTTATCACGGCACAGGCGGAAATAGAAAAGCTTCAGAGCCAAGGTATCGCGCATATTATTCTGCTAACCCACTATCAATATGCCAATGACATTGCGCTAGCCCAGAAATTACGGGGTGTTGACGTGATCATTGGCGGCGATTCTCACACCCTTCTTGGTGATTTTGCCGCGCTTGGTAAGGAATCTTCAGGACCCTATCCCACTTTGGTGAACAATGCTGATGGGGATATCACCTGCGTCGCACAAGCATGGCAATATGCGCAAATTCTGGGAGAGCTCAATGTCTCCTTTGATGAGGCAGGGCGTGTCACCGATTGTAACGGCACCCCGCATATGGTGTTAACTGACAGCTTTAAACGCAAGAATGCTGATGGGGATCGCGTGGCAGTGACTGGGGAAGCAAGACAGGCCATTCTTGCCGCTATTGAGGCGCATCCACATCTGTCGCTAGTAGAAGAAGAGGAGGCTGCTGCTGCGCGTCTTGCTGCGTTTGCGGGACAGGTAGAGGGGCTAAAGGCGCAAATCATCGGGCATATCAGTGAGCCCTTATGTTTAGAGCGTATACCCGGCCAGGGGAAATCGGAGATATGTGATGCCGCGTCAACAGCGACGCATGGCTCTGATATCTCCAATCTTGTGGCGCATGCGTTTCGGGATATGTCGCGCACCGGCGACATCGCTATTCAGAATGGTGGCGGTGTGCGCACAGATGTGCCGGAAGGGCCATTTTCCATTGGGGATGCGTATCAATTATTGCCATTCGCTAATACGCTCGTCGCGATGCAGATGACAGGCGCCGAGCTTCATCAGGTTCTAGAAGAGGCGCTCGATTACGCCTTAACACCAGATGGGTCAACGGGGGCCTATCCCTATGCCGCAGGTCTGCGCTGGGAGGTCGATAGCAGCCAACCCAAAGGACAGCGTATCACGCAGCTTGAATTTAAGGGACCAGATGACACGGTTTGGACAGACCTTGATAGAGGGCGGACCTATGAGGTT
>WTJA01000023.1:15473-19666 GCA_011524995.1 Alphaproteobacteria bacterium
AGGAAAGCCGCTAGAAAATATCACAAACGCATTCATCCGCTTTTGTTCCGTATCGTAGAAACCCATGTCAATGATGCGAAAGGGACAGGATGATGAAATATCTATTTTTTGGGTCTATTGGTGTGATGGCGGAAACCTCAAATGTTCAGCGCCAATGCTATAATATGGCACTCGCTGAATTTGATACAGGTCTTTCCTGGAATGTCGCAAGCTATTGTGAGTTAATCCGCACCCCCGGCGGTTTAGACCGGCTAGAGCGTCTTGGTATTGATGCGAAGACGGCGCAGAAAATTCATCATCGTAAGCAAGAATTATTTGCCGCTGCGATGGCGGATGGCGTGCCAGCGCGCCCTGGTATCACAGATATGATTGCTTATTGCCTTTCCCAAGATATTAAAATGGCGTTTGTGACCTCAACCACACGTCAGACCATTTCTGCTGTGATGACAGCTTTGTCCGGGGAGATTGATTTTGATAAATTCAGCGCGGTGTTATGCGCTGATGATGTAGACCGTGCCAAACCAGACCCGGCGATTTATCACCGCGCCATGACCATGGTCGGTGCCAGCGCGCATGAAGATGTGCTTGTTATCGAAGATACAATGGCAAATTGTGGTGCTGCTGAGGCGGCAGGTTTACGGTCAGTCTTCTATCCTGGTGAGTTTGCGCTAACCCATCATTATCAGCAATCTGAACAGACACTGTCTGTTGAGCGGTGCCTCGCTGCTTTTGCTGAGCCACCCTTATCCTCTGTTGCCTAACGGGAAGGGATCAGACAATGGTTATATCTCTTTATGCAGGGCTGCTGACGATTTGGCTCTTGATCCTGTCGGTACGCGTTATTGGCTTGCGCGGTAATCCGCTATTTGCTGTGATGGCATTTGCGCCGCATGGCAAAAAGGCCCTAGAACGCGCGATAAGGGCGCATGGTAATTTTTGTGAATATACGCCGCTCTTCCTGATTTTACTTTATATGTTGGAACAGCAAGGTGCGGCCGCAACAACCATTCATGCCTATGGCGCGAGCTTTCTGGTCGGGCGATTGATGCATGGTGTTTGCTTTGGGTTCATGACGCAATCATTACCGCTTCGCATTGCAGGCACAGCACTCACGCTCTTTGCGCTATTAGGGCTCGCTGTGCAGTTACTGATGCTGTAGCGATTAGTCTGGCGCGAGGATGCGGATCTCTGTGGCTTGTGGGCCTTTGCCATCATCACTGATATGCATTAGGAGGCTTTGTCCTTCTGCGATGGTGCGAAGCCCACTGGCTTGCAAGGTCCGGCTATGAAGAAAGACGTCTTGGGCGTTTGAGCCATCAATCACCTCAACAAATCCATAACCCTTCTCAGCATTGAAGAATTTCACAATCCCTCGCACTTCGCCTTGTTGCGGCGTGGTATCCTTTGGCAGCGCATCAGGTGCTTTGCGTGATAGGGCGCGAATATCTTGGATATAGGGGCCATTTGCGCCTGTAACCACAAAGACAGTGATCATATCCCCGGCATAAAGAAAGCTCAGGCCAAAGCGATCTAGCACCGTGCGATGGATAAAAATATCATTAGTTTCTATGCGCACAAACCCATAGCCACGCTGTTCATTATACCAAATTACATGCCCTGTATGTGTCCCAGTTTCCAACATGTCACTATTCCAGTCATCAAACATTCTTTCGTATAAAATGAGAGAATTAATAATTTAAAACAACCTAAAATAGTATATGTTTTGAAAAAGAGAGCACCGGAATGGTGCCTCTTTGATCTTAAAAGGGTTGTCTGCTTAATAAGCTGTTTGCAATAGCGCTATTTGCGTGCGGATAGCATCTCGCATAGCGGCTTGATGCTGCTCATGATTTTGGGCTTGCTGGGCAGCGTCACAGAAAATGATGCCACGCGAGGAATTCACAAGGCCGCCTGTAAAGCTGCCTGCTTCTTTGCCAAGGGCAATTGTGGCATGGGCAGGGCCTGCACCTTGTGCGCCGAAACCGGGAATCAAAAACGGGCTATGTGGCAATGTGGCACGTAAGTGCTCCGCTTGTTCCGGGACGGTGGCTCCTGCGACAATCCCTAGTGAGGATGTGCCGCTCTCCCCAACCATCCGCGTCGCCAAGGGGGCGAGACGATTGGCGAGATGTTCATAGACGGTCTCATCACTCGTGGGTAATTCTTGTAGGTCAGCCGCGCCTTCATTTGACGTGCGTACTAAAATGAATAAACCATTGCCGGCCGCCTCAGCAACCTCAAGGAAGGGCATAATTGTATCCAAGCCCATCCACGGGTTGATAGTCAGTGCATCACTATAAAAAGGAGCATCTGATGCAAGGTAAGCTTGCGCATAAGCGGCAGAGGTTGAACCGATATCACCGCGTTTAGCATCCATAATCACAAGCAATCCTGCGTCTTTCGCTGCCTGTGCTGTCTCTGCTAAGACGCCAACACCTTGCGGGCCAAACGCTTCAAACATGGCCGCTTGTGGCTTAACAGCGGGGACAAGACCGCGCGCCGCTTCAACCACATTCATCGCGAAATGACGCAAGCCTGTGATAGGGTCGCCATCTGTGAAAAGCGCTGGCAGTAATCCGCGATGCGGGTCAATCCCAACACAAAGCGGTGTGCCAGTTGCGCGCAAGGAGGCTGATAGCCTATCACCAAAATGCCGTTCTTTATTGATCATTCCGTTGGCAAGCCTAGTGCGTCACGATAAGTGGTAAGAAGCATATCTTCTTCGGCGAGGATATCCTTATCCATGCCGCGAATTTTGATGATTTGGCGCATAATCTTTGGCTCAAATCCTGTCGCTTTGGCTTCGGCATAGATATCTCTGATATCAGCCATGAGGCCGCGCTTTTCTTCTTCAAGGCGTTCAATCCGTTCAATATATTGACGCAATTGGTCAGCGCCTGTTTGTCCTGTCACACTCATCTTCTACCTCTCAATGATTGTGTTATTTCATTGTGTGTGTTTTTTCAAACGCCGCACGTTGCTCTGCGGTGGCTTCTGTCTGATGGGCCGCCTTCCATTCATCATATGGCATGCCATAGATATGAGTGCGCGCGTCTTCTTTGCTCATATCAAGGCCGCTTTCCTGTGCGGCTTCCATATACCAGCGCGACAAGCAGTTGCGACAAAAGCCAGATAGGTTCATCAAATCAATATTTTGTACATCCGTGCGCTCTTGTAGATGGGCGACAAGGCGGCGGAACGCAGCGGCCTCTAATGCGGTTTGATCAACGCTCATGACAATATCTCCTCATCTGGATTTATGAGATTAGCCTGCGCCGCATCCTAGCTTGTTTGATGAATAATGAAAAGCGTCATCCGCTATGTCCGCTCATTTTCCTGTGTCAAAAGCAGGCCGTTTCCATAAACACCAAAAAACTTTGCCTTGGCTAAACTTTGAAACGATCTTATAAGATACCAAAGGCAACAGTCCAGCAAGGGACAGGTGATGAGCACAGATATCTCAGCTGCAAAATTTGAGCGTATTCGAAAAGCGCATCAATCAGAAGTCATGGAAGATTATGTCGAAATGATAGCTGAGCTGATTGCTGAAACAGGTGAAGCACGCGCTGTTGATTTGGCAGCGCGATTTGGGGTCACTAGCCCGACGGTCAATGCGACCATTCAGCGACTGCAAAGAGAGGGGCTTGTTGAAACACGTCCTTATCGGTCAATCTTTTTAACTGAAGAGGGCCAAGCGCTTGCCCAATCTTGTAAAGATCGTCATCAAATCGTAGCTGATTTTCTCATCTCAATGGGTGTCCCTGAAGCAATTGCAGATGCAGACGCGGAAGGGATGGAACATCACATCTCAGACGAGACCTTAGCTATTTTCAAAGCCGCTACAAAGGTCAGCTCTTAGCGCAAAACATAAAAGGCTTTCTCGCGCCGGCGGTTATCACTTATCGCAATATCAGAGATGGCAATTGGGCCAATCGCCCCTGCAAAAACGGGATCAAGTGGGGCCTCTTTATCAATCATGATGATGTAAGGTTTAGGGTCATCCTGTGCCAGCGCGTGCGTTAATTCGAAATGACTGCCAGGGATACCATCACTATCAATGACCTTTATCTCAAGATCGCTATCAGCAAGATGCCATGATAGAAGCGCGGCTTCGGCGCGCCTATCGGCGATGATGATGCGAGCTTGTTCTTGCGAAGCCACTGTACCGGCCATATCAGCTAGCGGTTCCCAGC
>WTJA01000091.1 GCA_011524995.1 Alphaproteobacteria bacterium
CGACACTATCGGCCAGGCCATCTCCATCGGTATCTAGGGTCTGTGAAGGATCGTTAGGATTATCATCAATCCCGTCGTTAATTCCATCTCCGTCGGTATCTGGATTTAGCGGATCGGTTCCGTCGATGGCTTCTTGTCCATCGCTAACAAAGTCGTTATCGGAATCAGGGTCTAAAGGATCGGTTCCATCAATGGCTTCTTGAGCATCGGAGACTCCATCGTTATCGTCGTCTGTATCGGCATTATCGCCAATACCATCGCCATCGGTATCGATACTTTCAGAAGGATCGGTAGGGAACTGATCGACTCCATCATTGACCCCATCACCATCGGAATCAGGATCCAGAGGATCGGTCCCTTGAGCAATTTCATCACTATCGGATACGCCATCTCCATCGGAGTCTGCATCTAATGGGTCAGTACCATCGGTAGCTTCTTGTCCATCATCAACCCCATCATCGTCGGAGTCTGCATCCAAAGGATCGGTGCCGTCGATGGCTTCTTGAGCATCGGAGACTCCATCACCATCATCGTCAGTATCCGTATTATCGCCAATACCATCGCCATCGGTATCGGTTGTTTCAGTAGCGTCTAGTGGGAAGTCGTCCGCACCATCGAGTATACCATCGTCATCCGAATCAGCATCCAAAGGATCGGTTCCTGCAGGTACTTCTTGTCCGTCTGTCAGCCCGTCGTTATCGGAGTCTGCATCCAAAGGATCGGTTCCGTCGATGGCTTCCTGAGCATCCGTTACCCCATCGCCATCATCGTCTGTATCGGTAGTATCCGGAATACCATCTCCATCGGTATCTGTGGTTTGAGTAGGATCGTTTGGATAGTCGTCCTGTCCATCGAGTACTCCATCGTTATCGGAGTCGGCATCCAAAGCGTCTGTTCCAAGAGCTCTTTCCTCCCCATCATTTAATCCATCGTCATCCGAATCGGCATCCAAAGGATCGGTACCGTCGATAGCTTCTTGTCCATCGGTTACTCCATCATTATCAGAATCTGGATCCAGAGGATCGGTTCCATCAATGGCTTCTTGAGCATCGGAGACTCCGTCGTTATCATCGTCAGTATCGACACTATCGGCCAGGCCATCTCCATCGGTATCTAGGGTCTGTGAAGGATCGTTGGGATTGTCATCAATTCCGTCGTTAATCCCATCCCCGTCGGTATCTGGATTTAGGGGGTCGGTACCGTCCGTTATCTCTTGTCCGTCTGAGACACCATCGTTGTCTGAATCCGAATCTAGTGGATCTGTACCTTCAATGGCCTCATCTAAGTCGCTTAAACCGTCTCCATCGTCGTCCGTATCAAAATTATCTCCGATTCCGTCGTTGTCTGTATCTGTGGTTTCAGAGGGATTGTTAGGGAAAGCATCCGCTCCATCGTTGACCCCATCTCCATCCGAATCTGGGTCTAGAGGGTCTGTTCCGGCAGCAATTTCATCACTGTCACTTAATCCATCATTATCCGAATCCGTATCGAGGGGATCGGTCCCGTCCGAGGCTTCATCCCCATCATCAACCCCATCATCATCGGAGTCTGCATCCAAAGGATCGGTTCCGTCGATGGCTTCTTGAGCATCGGAGACTCCATCGCCATCATCATCGGTATCCGTATTATCGCCGATGCCATCGCCATCGGTATCAGTTGTTTCAGTAACTTCTAGTGGGAAGTCGTCCGCACCATCGAGTACCCCATCGTCATCAGAATCGCTATCCAATGGGTCGGTTCCAGCAGCTGCTTCCTCTCCATCGTCTAAACCGTCATTATCCGAATCGGCATCTAAAGGATCGGTTCCATCAAGAGCTTCTTGAGTATCCGAAATCCCATCGCCATCATCATCTGTATCAGCATTATTTCCGTCCCCATCTCCATCGGTATCTGTAGTTTCTGTTGGATCTAGGGGGAAGTCGTCAGCTCCATCGAGTACTCCATCATCATCCGAATCGGAATCCAGAGGATCGGTACCTGCATCAGCTTCATCTCCATCGTTTAAACCATCGTTATCCGAATCTGCATCTAAGGGATCGGTCCCATCAGTGGCTTCCTGTCCGTCGTTAACTCCATCATCGTCCGAATCTGCATCTAAGGGGTCTGTTCCGTCAAGGGCTTCTTGTCCATCGCTAACACCGTCGTTATCGCTATCCGGATCATTAGGATCGGTCCCATCAATAGCTTCTTGGGCATCATCGATTCCATCGCCATCCGTATCTGGAATTTCAGGATCGTCTGTAATCGTTATTTGTAGGGTTTGTGTGCTGGTAAGTCCAACTATATCGGTTGCCAGTAGGATGATGCTATATATGTTATCCGTATCGCTGTCGGCTGGTGCTTCGAAATCCGGGGAGCTATTGAATTGCAAGGCTCCCGAAGTTGCATTAATCGAAAATTGAGCAGCATCAACACCTCCTACAATAGAATATTGCGAAGTTTCGTTGGCTGCAACGGTTTGTACGGCGGTCGTATTTTCAACAATGCTGACCGATGCTGCACTAGTAAAGCTGGGCGCAGTCAGGTCAATAGTTACATTGGTATTGATTGCTAGTGGGGGAGTAGCTCCTACCGCATAGACGGCCGATGGATTTCCATTGGGGAAAGTCGTATTGGTTGCCGTATCAAAGGCTTGTACATTCCAATTGACGGCTCCTTCAGGGTCTGTTGCCAATACCGTATAAGATGCGGTGTATGTGGTCGCATTCAGCGCATTAAAGCTTGGAATTGCACCCGTCAGGTTGAAGCCTAAACTTACAGTGCCCGACTGAATGGCTTCGTTTGTCGTGAGCTGGAATCGAATCACCTGACCTGCTGTGGCATAGGTATTATCTCCACCATTATTGGATTGGGCAATAGGTGTAAGGCTAGGGTCGGCTCCATCGATTTCCAATAAACTATTGCCTAAACTATTCGTGGAGGTAGTCGATGGGACAGCCAGGTTAGCTGCATTTCCATATAAGTCTTCTATACTTCCACCGTTTAATTGAAGAGGGTTCGACGCAATATAATTCAGCGGGTTGACTTCGTCGCCTTCTTGTACATAGTAGGCAAAATCGATATTGGCTGTTCCGCTACCGCTGACATATTCTACTGCTCTGTTGGTAGGACTTGTATTTAATATAAGCGTAGGAGTCCCCGTAGCAGTATCTACCTGTACGGTTTCGTCAAAAACAAGTCGTATTCTTAAAAGATCCGAATTGGTCGGATCCGAATCGTCGTCTGTATAGAGTCCGGGAGGGTTTGGTGCAAGTACTCTTTGAATCTGAGGTCCAGTCGTATCTACGGTCAATGTGATACTATCGGATCCAGTATAGCTGTTTAAAGCAAGATCGCTACCGCTAACGGTCACCGTATAGTTACCATCTGCAGGAACACCTCCATTATCGACATCCCAAACATAGGTGTAGGAATTGGTACCACTGATTCGGGTCATCAGGGCATTAGTAACCAAGCCACCGATAGAAATGGTTGGGGTAGCCGCCATAGCTTCCGAAAAGACGGCTGTAAGGGTTACTTGGTCTGAGGCAGCTACAATATTATCTGCATCGCTATCCGAAAGTGTTACGGTTGGGCTGGTAGTGTCCAGTACAAAGGTGATACTATCGGTTCCTACATAATCATTCCCGGCCAAATCGCGTCCGTATACAGTGGCGACATAATTCCCTTCGGCGGGAGTTCCACCACTATCGACATCCCAGAGATAGCGAAAAGTATCCCCAATGGTATTGGGACTCATCAACACATCGGTTACCACTCCAGAAATGGATATTATGGGGGTAGATGATATTCCTGGAGTAATTGAAATTCCCCAAATAATATCTTCAGAAAAAGTTGCTGTAATCACTAAAGAGGCCTGAGCATTGATCCGGTTGTCGGCATCAGAATCTGTCAGTACCACAGTAGGTGAAGTGGTATCTATCGTAAAGGTTATACTGTCACTACCGGAATAGGCATTGGTTGCCAGATCCGTCCCACTGACCGTCACACGATAATCCCCATCAGCAGGAGTTCCTCCACTATCGACATCCCAAACATAGGTATAGGAGTTTGTGCTCGCAATTTGTGTTAAGAAAACATTGGTAACCACGCCCGCAATCGAAAGGGTAGGGGTGGCTGTCATCGCTTCGGAAAAAGCAGCAGTAATAGTTACCACATCAGAGGCTGTAAGCAGATCGTCCGTATCGCTATCTGTAAGGGTAACCGTAGGAGTTGTTTTATCAAATACCACTAAAGTTCCGGTGGTTACGGCGGTGTAAGTGCTACTCGTTAAATTATTGGAATCGCTGACTTGGAGCGAAAACACTACTGGACCATCGGCCATACTACTGGTCATGACCACCCCAAATTGATATTCCCCACCACTCAATTGGGTAACATCACTTGTGGTTATGTTAACGCCGTTAAAAGTCCCCACAAAAGCTAAAGGGTTTTCATCCAGATCAAAGGTGACAGAAACGGTATCACCTATGGTGGCCAATGCGCTTGAAGCGGTATTGGAAGAATGTGTCCGAATATTGGAAAATACGATGGGAGTACGGTCAATATTTCGGAAAGATCCATCGGTTGTGGTAGAGGTTGCTGTTCCACTGTTTCCAAGGCGATCTTCGAAAAAACTTAGTGTAAAGGATACGGTTCCTTCAGGGTCGGTGTTGGTAACCAAGCGCGATCGTATCACAATTCGGTTACAGAAATTAGGGTCTCCGGGGGTCACTGCAGGACAGGAAGAACCTTGGGTTACACTAGCTGCGGGGGAGCCCAAAATGGTCGCACTTATGGTATTGACATTTACTTCTTGGTCAAAAAAGACATCCAAGTTTACATATTGCCCATCCGTAACCGAGTTATTGGTATTGTTAAACGAACTACCTGATTCGGTTTCAATAGACAAAAAGGTGATGCTGGGCGGACTATTGTCGTAGAACAGTGTGCGGCTGCTATTATCCGATAAGTAATCGCCTGCTCCTCCAGAAACCGTAGCGGAGTTTTCATAAACATCCTTGATATTGTTCAGGTTGCTGAATCGAAACCCGATTACTTCGCCATTGAGGGCCGTGTCTAACGAAGTAAAAGAGACCGTTAGGGAGTAGTTTAATCCAGTATTGGTTACCGTATCGGCATCAACGAGAGTTGTGGTGATATTATTGGTCAGGAAGAACTGAATTCCATCGTTGGGCATAGCACTAAGTGCTCGCGAGGTATCAAAAGATAGGGTGGCTTCGTAGCCGGGGCCGATATCATTTCCACTGGTGGGCGTAATGGTCCATGTAAAATTCGACAGGACAGGAGCCCTTGGGTCTAGCGTAAAGGTTAGACTACTGGTCCCTAAACTGTTTCCATTGAGATCCAATCCTACAATGGGCGTTGTTACGGTTTCTACACTTGCTCCTAAACCTGGAAATATAGTAGGTACATCCAAAAGGAAGGTGTAAGTGGTTGACGACCCCACTTGAGTTAATTCTGAAGCCGTAGTTTCCAAAGGCGGGAAGGATATGGTTGGGGTGGCAGACATGGCCTCTGAAAACACAGCGGTAATGGTTACTGCCTGACTTCTTCCTAGGGTCGAAGATCCCGTATGGGTTAGGGTAACCGTTGGGGGAGTCGAATCTATATTAAAAGTGATACTATCCGAACCGGTATAGAAATTTCCGATCAAATCTGTCCCGGAAACCGTTGCGGTATAGTTACCGTTGAGACTTCCATAGCTACTGACATCAAAAAAGAAGGTGTAGGAATTGGTCCCACTAATAGGGGTCATCGTTACCTCCGTTACCAGTCCCGTGATAGATATCGTTGGTGTTGGAGACATACTTTCTGAAAAAGCCGCCGTAATCGTAACCGTATCCGAACCGTTTAAAGTTAAAAAAGCGCTTGAATGGGAAAGAACAACCGTTGGACTGGTGGTATCTAAGGTGAGGCTAATACTTTCGGTACCACTGTATAAGTTGCTGGCAAGATCGGAACCCGAAACAGTGGCCGTATAGACCCCATCTGCCAGGGCGCCTGTATTCCAAGTATAGGTATAGGAGTTGGTCCCACTAATGGGAGTCATTGTGACGTCCGTTACAGCTCCCGTAATGGAGATGGTTGGGGTAGCAGTCATGGCTTCAGAAAAGACCGCCGTAAAAGTTACGGTTTGCGAAGCCACCAAATAATTATCACTGTCGGTATCCGTAAACGAATTGAGCGTAGGAGCCGTAGTATCGACAATTACAGTACCTCCCCCCTTTAAGGAGAATGGAGAGTCTGTGGCTGGGAGATATCCGATATATCCCAGAGG
>WTJA01000116.1 GCA_011524995.1 Alphaproteobacteria bacterium
GGGCGTGTTGTAAATACCTCAATATCGCGAAAGATCTCATTTTCCTCTGCCGCTGAGAAGGTGAGGCTTGCCCCCACAGATTTGCCAATCCAATTATGCTGCATGAGACGCACGCGGTCAGGCCATCTATCAAGCTCTTCAATTGCTGATAACAAATCAGCTGCATAATCAGTGATTTTGAGGAACCATTGCGATAATTGTTTGCGCTCAACCGCCACACCGGAGCGCCAGCCTTTCCCATCAACAACCTGTTCATTCGCCAAAACGGTTTGTTCAACAGGGTCCCAATTCACCCATGATTCTTTGCGATAAGCGAGGCCTGCTTCACGGAATTGCAGGAACATTTTTTGCTCATGCCGATAATAATCAGGGGTGCATGTCGCTAGCTCACGTCCCCAATCATAGGATAATCCCATCCGCTTGAGCTGATCACGCATCGCCGCAATATTTTCAATCGTCCATTTACCAGGGTGAACACCGCGTTCCATCGCAGCATTCTCTGCCGGTAGGCCAAAGGCATCCCAGCCCATCGGATGGAGAACATTGAATCCTTTGGCTTTCCGGTAGCGCGCGACAACATCCCCAAGGGTATAATTGCGCACATGACCCATATGGATACGGCCAGAAGGATAGGGAAACATTTCCAAAACATAATATTTTGGCTTTGTGTCATCAATTTCAGAGGTAAAGGTGCCGGCCTCGTCCCAAATGGCCTGCCATTTTTCTTCGATAGCGCGTGGTGAAAATTCGGTCATGCGTCAAACTCTTGTGAATCACGTGGAAAATAGCTGAAACGAAAGATTAGCCGTCACTTTCGACTTGTGTGGCGGCGCGAATTTCACGTGCTCTTGTCAAAACTAATTCTTCTAGGCGTAATGCCATTTCAACATCTTGGCCAAAATCAACCCAGCCTGAGCCATCAAATTGCTGGACATATACCAATACTCTAATCGCATCAGAGCGTAATTCACGGTCGAGCACAAAGAATGAGATTTTAATGCGCTCATCAGGGCGTGAGGGCAGAGAGTACCATTCTGTGATGATAGAACCGCCAAATGTATCAACGTCCTTTAACGGAACAAATGAAGCGATATCAAGGGATGCGCGCCATAATAGCGCATTTACGGGAAGAGATGTACCAGCTGATTGGGCAGACCCAAAATCAGAGATGACAATGCCTTGCTCATCCTTGCCTGTCAGGAAGGACCCTGTGCCGTCCCCTTTATTCGCAATATCAGTATTCTCACGAATATCTAATCCTGAACAAGCCGCTAGGGATAAGAGAAATAAGGGTGCTAAAAGGAAGCGTGTGAACATCTAGATTTCCCCAAAAAAAAGATCAAAAAAAGGGGCCGGATAAACCGACCCCTTTCTTATACGATAACTTTCACAAATTAGAAAGCAACCTTTAGGTAAGCTGTTGTAGCTGAACCAGTTGTCTTCGCACCTAAATCAGTTGTGTAGCTTGAGTCTGTGTAAGCTAGGTTAGCTGTTAGGCCTGGTGCAACTGTGTATGTTACAGAAGCAGCTGCTTCTGATGAATCATACTGTGCGTCCTTTGAATCGTCAGCTGACTTTGAGTGAGCTTTCAATGTTAGGCCGTCCATAGCTGCGTATGAGATGCCGATACCTGTACCAGTGTGGTCATAAGTAGTTGCATCGTCTTTCTTTGTGTTTTGTGCGATTGTTACAGTTGCATCACCCATTGTGATTGTTAGACCAACTGAAGTCGCTGTCACACCGTTGTTTAGGTCTGTTTCGTTGTCAGCTGTTTCTGAAACAGCGTATGCAATCTTAACAGATGCGCCTGCAACTTCCTGTGAGTAGCTTGCACCGTAACCAGTCTTGTCAGCTTTTGAAGATGAACCAGCGTCTTCTGTTGAGAAGCCAGCTGCGAAGCCGTTGATTGATGGTGTGAAGTATGCAATGCCGTCAGCGTCTGCAACTGCTGAGTCACCGTCGAACTCGCCTGTGCCGATTGACTTGTTCAATTCGCCGTCAGCAACGTCTGCTGATGTGTCGAATGCAGCGTCTGCACCGTCGCCACCGAAGCGGATTTCACCGAATGAACCCTTAACATACATTGACTGACCGTCAGCTGTTGAGCCTTCATCGATTGAGTGTGATGTGCCGTATGTTAGGCCGTTATCTGAGGCAAATGATGATGTGATTGTCAAATCATTTTCCAAAGATGTTGATGTTGTGTTGGCGCCAGTTGCACCGTCAACAGTTGCTGAAGTTGACCATGAGTTGTATGTGAACTTAGCTGAACCTGATAGTGAAATATCAGCAGAAGCAGCAGACACACCCATAGCTACAAGAGCTGTAGAAGCAAGAAGAATCTTACGCATGTTTGTCTCCAATAGATAAATTAAGCCAAAAGCGGCTACATTTAAGTTATGTATTAATTAGAGATTAGCAATATAATAAACCTCTCATGTTGTGGTTTTTTTGCCATTGTGGTTTTTTTGCAACAGGTAGGGGCGATGTCTTGCAGAAATCACTGTAATTGTTACAAATTGTGACATAAAGTGAGAGTGATGATAGCGGGCTTATCAGTCAGCTTGGCAAAGAAGAAAGTGATGATTATGAGCGATATTGCGGCATCTTTGACACAGATTCAGTCTGATATAGCGCGCGCGCAAGAGAGTGCCCCTGCGGCTGCGGCGCAGGTTAATCTTGTGGCTGTATCGAAACAACAGCCTGATGAGAAGATAGAAGCCGCCTGTGCCGCTGGTCACAGACTATTTGGTGAAAACCGGGTGCAGGAAGCGGCCAGTCATTGGCACGATAGACGATTGCACATGCCTGACCTGCAACTTCATTTAATCGGGCCCTTACAAAGTAATAAAGCCGCAGAGGCTGTTGCCCTATTTGATGTGATTGAAACGATTGATCGTGAAAAAATCGCCAAGGCTGTTGCGGCAGAATGCCAGAAACAAGGCAAAGAGGTGACGTGCTTTGTCCAGGTTAATACAGGCAAAGAGCCCCAAAAAGCAGGTATCATGCCAGAGGAGGCTGTCGCCTTTGTCTCTCATTGTCAGCAGGTGATTGGGCTATCTGTCACAGGGTTGATGTGTATTCCGCCAGTCACGGAAGAGGCAGCCATGCATTTTGCATTATTGAAAAAGCTTGGACAAGAGGCTGGCTTGCCGCATTTATCGATGGGGATGAGTGGCGATTTTGAAGAGGCCATTGCCTTTGGCGCCGATTATGTCCGCGTGGGTTCGGCTATTTTTGGTGAGCGCCTGCCTCGCTAGCTATCATCTTCTTCGAAATTATGGCCTGTCTTTTCCTGTTTGGTTTTCAGATAGGCCTCATTATGCGGGTTTGTTGGTAAAGCAAGCGGCACGCGCTTTGTCACCTCAATGCCAAATTGTTGTAATTGGTTTACCTTATCAGGGTTATTTGTCATCAGCGTGACAGACACTACCCCTAATTGTTGCAACATAGCCGCTGCCGGGATGAAGACACGCTCATCTGTGGCAAAGCCTAATTTATGATTGGCAACAACCGTGTCATGCCCCCCATCTTGCAACGCATAGGCTCTGATTTTATTCATCAAGCCAATATCGCGGCCTTCTTGTGCCAAATAGAGAAGGATACCGCCGCCTGCCTCATCCATTTTGGCAAGCGCTGTCTGAAGTTGCGGGCCGCAATCACATTTTAAAGAGCCTAGAATATCGCCTGTGATACAGGAGGAATGAAGCCTCACAAGTGGTGATGCCATCTCATCACCTTTGCCAACGATAATGGCAAAGTGATTTTCATCCCCAGCCTCAGATCGGAACATGACGATTTGAGAGGAGGGAGCCGCTGCGAGTGGCAAGCTCGCTTTGGTTGTCGGGAATAGCTGCCAATGCGCTTTGCTATCATGATGATCAGAATCAAACGCATTAATAATCGGCATGCCATACATATCTGCCAAGCGGGCGTGATGATGCGGATCTTGTGAGGTTAGCGCCGCAATGATCGCGGTTGGCAATAATTTGGCTTGTCGCAAGATGGTTGTGGCAAGCTGGGCAAGAGACTGCGCGCCTTCTCCCATAAAGCTAATATCAGAGGATAACTCTGTTTCTTGGCCAAAGGTGATTTTAAGAATGCGTTCAGCGCCAAGCGGCCCTGCTAGCGTCGATGCGACCTGGCGTTGGCTAGGTAGCTGGCGCCCCATCGTCTCTAAGAGCGGGCGTCTCACACATAATAAGGGGGCAGAATCTGCGACAAGCTGCATTTGTCCTGTATCATAATCGGCAAATTCAGCAGCCCGCATCACGGCCGCGCGATTATCGGCGGTGCGGATCATGACCATCTCCCCCCGACGTAATGCGCCAAAGGCTAGCGCGATACGATGCATCGAAGGTGATGTCGCTATATTTTGTCCCTGCGTCATGACATCCTCTTGCGGCTCTTACGATAAGACTATCAAAAGTAATAGAAACTGCGATAGCTGATGCGACAAATTCTTGCCAGTTCTGTCAGAGCTATTCTATCCTATGATCATTCATGTAAGGGATGTCGAACCAAATGCCAAGTTCATCTTCACAATTACCATCAGGTCTTCGGTTAATGATCATCGATGATGATGATGCGTTGCGGCTTGTCTTGCGCCAGCAATTCGAAAGTGAAGGCATTATTGATATTGCAGAAGCGGCCTCTGTGGGGGAGATTTGGCAGATCTTAGACAGCTTTGGCCCTGATATGTTGTTGCTTGATGTGCAAATGCCAGACGGCAATGGCTTTGATGTCTGCCAGCGTTTGCGTGATAGAGGGTTTGAAAAACCTATCCTCATGCTCACTGGACAAGATTCAGAGACAGATATCATTCAAGGCTTAGAGGCCGGCGCTAATGATTATATCGCCAAACCTATGCGGATGGGTGAATTATTGGCGCGGATGAAAACACATTTACGTCAGCATAAATTATCTGATGATGCGCGATTTGAAATTGGCCTATTTGATTTTATCCCGGCACAAAAAACCATCTCATTGCGGGAGACAGGTGCCAAGATCATCCTCACTGAAAAAGAAACGATGATCTTGAAGATGCTCACACGCAAAGCGCCTGAGCCCGTGAATAAGGATGAATTGCTCGCCGATATTTGGGGATTTCAACAAGGGCTTACAACGCACACGCTTGAAACACATATCTATCGGTTGCGTCAGAAATTAGCGCGGCTATCAGATGCGCCTGTGGTTGAAACAGCACATGACGGCTATCGTCTAGCAGCTCACAGTTAAGCGCATATTATCATCTTTTAATGTCTGGAAACTATGGTGGCTGGGGCGGTAGGATTCGAACCTACGATACACGATACCAAAAACCGATGCCTTACCACTTGGCCACGCCCCAAATACCATCTTGCACGCCCAATTGGCGATAAGGTTCCGGCAAATTACAGTGCTTCTCTGGCTCGTGCAACAAAAAAATGAATGCTATCTAATGGATTAAGACAGCTTTGTTACGACATGCCAAATTTGTAACTCTGATAAGCGTGACTGATAGCGCATTGCGGCCTCTTCTGTGGCCAAAAGGGCAAAGCCACAAGCGCCGCTGCCTGTCATGGCTGACCCGATAAACTCATCTCCTATCTCATGGCCGATCTGCTGACAGGCTGCAAGCATCTCTTGAATCGGGGGATAAAGCGCACAAGCCGCCTCTGTTAGATCATTACCAATGGCGAGTAACGCCTGCCACGCCCCGCGCTCTGCAAGGGCGGCGATCTGGTGGGGGTCACTCTCTTGGAAGGGCTGGCCTATCTCTTTATATTTAGCAAAGACGGATGCGGTGTCCGCATGACATCCTGGATTTGTGAGGATGACATAAGGCAACCTCTCTGGCGATGTGAGGCGACGCGCCTCTTCGCCTTTGGCCATCATCACATGAAGGCAGGAGTCAAAACAGGCAGGCACATCTGCGCCCAATGTGACCGATGCCTCGCGCAGCGCTTCTTGCAGTTCAGGCTCATCATCTTGGGAGAGAAAGCGCAAAAGGCAGGCCGCATCAGCACTGCCGCCCCCAAGACCACCCCCAAGCGGGATTTGTTTATCTAATGAGATATGATAGCTGGCCTGATGGCCTGTCATCTCTTCATATAAAGACAGCGCTTTGAAGATAAGGTTATCAGCCTCTTGTTCTAACTTTGTGGCAAAGGACCCTGTGATTGACAACTGATGCGGCGTACCTGCCTGTTGTTTTGTAAGGGTCAGATTATCGCCAAATTGTGTAAAACCAGCCAAAGAGACAAGCTGATGATAGCCAGCCTCATCACGCCCTGTGACCGAGAGGGTGAGGTTTAGTTTCGCAGGCGCATGTAAGATAGTCATTGGCAAGAGGCTGTCACATTCTCACATTTAATAGGGATCGCCTGCAAGTGGCTCTCCCCCATCTGTGTCTGCTTGTAGCAATTTCTCTTTGACCCTGGCAATCATCTCATCATCATCTGCGACGGTAAGGGTATGTTGCCATTTATACAAAGCTTCTGTCTGGCGACCCACACGCCAATAAGCATCACCAAGATGTTCCACAATCACAGGGTCACGCGGCTCTAGCTGAATGGCTTTTTCCAGCCATAGAACCGCATCATCATAGGCACCAAGCCGATAATGCACCCAGCCCAAAGAATCTGCAAAGAAGCCTGAATTAGGGCGAAGTTCGACGGCCTTTTCAATATAGGAAATCGCCTCATCTAAGTTACGATTTGTATCCGCATACCAATAGCCGAGATAATTGAGCGTATAGGGATCATCAGGGTCAAGCGCTAGTGATGATAAAAAATAGGATTCTGCTTCCTCATCAAAGCCGCTTCGCTCAAGTGTGACAGCCAGATTGCGATGTAATCTGGCATCATCATAGGAGGTGCCTAACAGACCACGATAATAAGGTGTGGCCTCCTCATAGCGCCCTAAGCTTCGCAATAAATCACCAATGACCAATTGATAACGCTGGTTGTCAGGATGAGCGTTTAGAAAGTCACTCATATAGCCATAGGCCTCGTCATAGCGGTCAAGGCGGCGCAAATAATTCACATAGACAAGCTGTGATGGCTGAAAATAGGCGCTGTCTTGTGTCAGGGCGGCGAGATGTGGCGCGGCGCTGTCATATTGATTGAGATTTAAATATTCCTGCGCAATGACAAAATGGGCAGATGCCAAATCAGGTGCAATTGATAAGGATAATTGTGCGCGTGCGAGCAATAAAGAGCGAATAGCCCGCTGATAATCAAGCCAGCTTGTATCTAAGATGGATTGCGCCAAGCCACGCTCAATCGTCATCGGGGCAAGAAGCGGGTGATCCCCCTTTGTAAAGGCTGCTAAAATGGCGTCTTTATCAAAACTTGTGCTTAGATAATCCGTTATAATCTGATGGGCTGTCTCAGTCTCACCAAGGCGATGATAGGCGGCTGCGATACTAAGCTGAATATGCGAGGAATAGGCGCCAAGCGATGATAGATTTTGCAAAACAATAAGGGCTTCATCCCGTGCGCCACTCACTTCTAAGAGGTGGGCGAGCTGTACTTCCATAAAAGCAGGGGTAAGCCCATTATCAGCGGCTAAAAGCTGCGCCGTGGCATTCATATGGGTGATGGCAGCCGCTAATTGATCTTGCGCTAATGCGGCCCATGCTTTGGCAACGCCAGCTATGACTAGACTTGTATCAGATTGGGCCAACAGATCAGAGAGCGCTATCACAGCCTCCCAATCTTGCGCGCGCACGGCTTCAATGAGTGCTGGCTCAGAGGCGAGCGGAATGGTGAGGTTTAAGGCTTCCATGCGCCGCGCAATTTCAGCAGCCTCTTCAATATTCCCTGATTGATAATGCGTTAAAAAAGAATGACGCAGCAAGGCCACATTCTTGTCATCAAGGATGAGGGAATTGGTGAAAAAGCCAGTTGCTGATTGCAGATCATTGGCATAGATGGCATGACGTGCCATCAGATAATTGGAAGATAACCCTTCACTTAACGGGGCGTTAAATGCGACCTCTTCTGGGGCATTGGGTGAGGGTTGTGAGCCGCCGCCTGTTGTTTGACAGGCTGTGAGAAACAGAACGAGGCCACCCAACATCCCAGACAGAGACACTCTGTAGCTGTGGCATGGATGTGGCTTTATCTGTTTCATCACCTGTATCTTTACAGTTTGTTGCGCATAGGCTTTGTCACAAAGCGTGTCTATGCGCCCCATTTCAATTACATATTCGGATAGTTTGGCCCACCGCCACCTTCTGGTGTGACCCACCGAATATTCTGTGTCGGGTCTTTAATATCGCAGGTTTTACAATGCACACAATTCTGGGCATTGATCTGCAAACGCGGATTATCGCCATTATCATCTCTGACAATTTCATACACACCAGCTGGGCAGTAACGCTGTTCTGGCGCATCATAAATGGCCAAATTATGCGCAATCGGCACAGTGTCATCTTTCAACGTCAGATGCACAGGCTGGTTTTCTTCATGATTTGTCCCTGACAAATAGACAGATGAGTTACGGTCAAAGCTGACAACGCCATCTGGCTTTGGATAGTCAATTTTTGGCGCCTTATCAGCGGGTTTCAAATTGGTATGGTCAGCGTGATGGCGGAATGTCCAAGGGGCATTACCGCGCAAGATATAAGTATCAAGCGCTGAATAGACCATGCCTGCCCACAGACCTTTGGCAAAAGAGGGGCGAATATTGCGAACTTTATAGAGTTCTTTCCACAACCATGAGCCCTCGATCTTATCAGCATACGAAGCTGGTTCAATACCGGCTGTGACATCATCTTGTGTGACCACTTCAAAGACTGCTTCAGCCGCTAGCATCCCAGACTTCATAGAGGTATGCGTGCCTTTGATTTTCGGCACATTCAAGAAGCCTGCTGTACAGCCAACCAAACATCCGCCGGGGAATGTCAGCTTTGGCACTGACTGGAACCCACCTTCATTCAAGGCGCGGGCGCCATAAGAGACACGGCGGCCCCCTTCAAACACATCACGCACGGCTGGATGCGTTTTGAAGCGTTGGAATTCTTCAAAAGGTGAGAGATGTGGGTTTGAATAATCCAAGCCCACCACATAGCCGACAGCAACCTGATTCCCATTAAGATGATAGAGGAATGAGCCGCCATATGTATCTGTTGATAGCGGCCAGCCAACTGAGTGCCATACTGTCCCTGGCTTTGATTTTGCCGGGTCGATATCCCATAATTCTTTGATGCCAATGGCATAAGTTTGCGGGTCTTTGCCTTCGCGCAAATTGAAGGTTTCAAACAACCCTTTTGTGAGATGCCCACGGCAGCCTTCGGCAAAGATCACTTGCTTGGCAAGCAAATCCATGCCTGGCATATATTGATCTGTTTTCTCGCCATCTTTGCCAACACCCATATCGCCTGTGCCAACACCGATAACCTCACCATTATCATTGGTGATGACATGGGCAGCCGCAAAGCCAGGATAGATCTCAACACCCATCGCTTCGGCCTGTTCTGCTAACCAGCGGCAGAAATTACCAAGCGAGATGATATAGTTGCCATGATTATTCATCTGCGGCGGCGTTGGCAGTTGGAACGATCCTGATTGTGTGAGGAACATGAATTTATCTGTTTCCACCGCGGTATCAAGCGGGGCATTTTTATCTTGCCAATCAGGGATAAGTTCATTCAACGCGCGTGGTTCCAAGACCGCGCCAGACAAAATATGCGCGCCCACTTCACTGCCTTTTTCGATCAAGCAAACTTCAATATCTTTGCCTGTCTCAGCAGCAAGCTGTTTCAATCTAATCGCAGCTGATAGTCCTGAAGGGCCACCGCCAACAATCAAGACATCAAATTCCATGGATTCACGTTCCATCTTCTATCCCCATCTTTTACCTTTATGCTATGATGGCATAACATAAAGGGGTACCCTTATATTAAGTTTGGCGTAAAACGCTTATATTATGTTGTTATGATGGCATAAAACCATCTTCATAGTATCAAAATGGCAGATGGAATCCGCGTTGACAATCACAGAACCGACAAAAGATGACTTAATCGCTGCACTTTCTTGGCAGGTGGAAGCTGGCGCTGATGAAGCCTTGTGGGATGAGCCGTCATTTGCACATGCGGTGACGATGCGCCTCTCAGATGTGATAAATCCGGAATCCAAAGACACAGCGCCTATCAAACAGCCTGTCTCTGCTGCGCCAGCGATGCCAGCGCAAGGTGAGGAAAGTGCCCCTCAACCTGCCTCTGAGGCGCCCGCACCTGCTACGTCTCTTGCGCAGATCCAAACGCTAGAGGCGCTCAAACAAGCGATGGCTGATTTTGATAAATGCGATTTAAAGCGCACCGCTAGCCATTTGGTATTTTCTGATGGTAATCCCGCGGCCAAAATCATGGTGATTGGCGAAGCGCCTGGGCGCGATGAAGATCGCGTAGGACTGCCTTTTGTTGGCAAGGCGGGTCAAATGCTGGATCACATGTTGGCAAGCATCGGCCTGTCTCGTGATGATGTTTATATCACCAATATTCTGCCCTGGCGGCCCCCTGGTAACCGGACACCAACAAGCGAAGAAATTGCGATGATGCGCCCCTTTGTGGCACGTCATATTCAGCTGATTTCCCCAGATGTGATTTTTGCGGTTGGTGGCACCTCAGCCAAGTCTCTTTTGCAAGTATCAGACGGGATTATGAAGCTGCGCGGTAAGCGGTTTGACCTGTCCTTGCCATCCGATAATGATGGGCCAGAGGCGCGTTATCCCCTTTTGCCGTCTTTGCATCCCGCTTATTTATTACGCGCCCCTCATCATAAGGCTTTGGCATTTAAAGATCTTTTGGCCTTGCGCCAGTTGGCACGTACTACGCGCGCAAGCTAGCTTATCAAAATGATTGAAAATGAGCAGGCAATGTTCCATAAAAGTGCGAGTTGTGATTTGGTGGAAGTCTAGATGATGTGGCAAGCACAAAGAAGAGTGTGGCAATTTGTGGTGGGCTTGGTGTTGCTCAGCATGAACCCAGCCTTATCACAAGATTTACCGCGTCTTCTTAGTGATGATGATGTTGCCGCTTATCAAGCTGTCTTTGAGCTGCAGGAAGCGGGCGATATCAAAAAAGCCTCTCGCATTATCCGTCAGATTGAGAACCCTTTGCTGATGGGGCATGTGCTTTCGCAGAAATATCTACATCCAACGGCTTGGCGGTCTTCTTTTGCAGAATTATCAAGCTGGCTTGAAGAGTATCATGATCATCCCGCTGCGAGCCGCATTAGTTGGCTTGCTAAGAAACGCAAACCAGCGAATGCTGCCACGCCAAAAGCGCCAAAGAAAGGCTATCTAAACGGCATTGGTCATTCCGAGCCTCATAGCTATCGGGCGCGTATCCCTGCGACAACCAAAGGGCGGATTTCACCAACACAAACCAGACGCATTGCGAGCAAGGTGCGCCGCTATATCCGCAGCCGCGCCCCCACAGCAGGCAATCAATATCTGTCTGATAGAGAGACATTGCGCTATTTAACGAAATTCGAAGAAGCGCAATTGCGTGGTGAGCTCGCCCATGCCTATTTGATTTTTGGCCTTGATGATAAAGCCATTCGCACCGCGCGTCATGCGATTGGGGTGGGCCGTGACAAAGCTTGGATGGGCTATTGGTCTGGCGGCCTCGCAGCCTGGCGCTCCCAGCAATATGGCTTAGCCCATTCCTTCTTCACAACATTGGCAGAGCTTGAAAATGCCCCTGATAAATTACGGGCAGGCGCCGCATTTTGGAGTTACCGCTCTGCGATGCGCCAAAAGCAACCAGCCGATGCGATGCGCTATCTCGATATTGCGTTAACGCTGCCGCATACCTTCTATGGTATTTTGGCGATGCAGGTCTCTGGTCAAGATCATAAGATTGATTTCAGCCTTGTGGCTGATACAGCACCCTTTGTATCCTGGTTATTAGAGCGTCCAGGCGGACAGCGGACAGTGGCGTTATTGCAACTTGGCAATGAGCATGAAGCCGCGCGCGAGATGCGTTATCTTTATAAAGAGACACCCAAGCATCTTGTTCGTCATTTCATTCGCTTTGCGCTTGATCATAATTTAGCAGATGTGGCGTTTCGCGCAGCGGATTACCACCGCTATGAGACAGGCGAAAGCCTCTATGCTGGCTTATATCCGGCACTGCGACTAGAGGGTGATTTTGATATTGATGAAGCGCTGGTCTTCTCTATCATTCGCAAAGAATCTGGCTTTGCCACAAAGGCGAAAAGTCGTGCGGCGGCAACAGGCATTATGCAGATTATGCCGGCAACAGCCGCCTTTATCATGCAAGATAGAAGCTTGCGGACCTCAAACCGCCATAAATTATATGATAAGAATTTCAATATCGCCTTGGGTCAAAAATATATTCGCCATCTGATTGATGAGCCACATATCGGCTTTGCCCTTGATCGTATGTTAGCGGCCTATAATGGCGGGCCGGGCAATCTGAATAAATGGCTGCGGTCGATCGATCATCGTGATGATCCGCTGTTATTTATTGAATCTATCCCAGCGCGCGAAACACGGATTTATGTGAAATCAGTGATTGCCAATCTATGGATGTATCGCCAACAATTTGAACAAGATACGCCTGCGGTTCGTCGCTTGGCCACCGCTATGCCAGAAGATATGCAGCAGGCCTTTTTGCAACCAAAGCGACGCGTTGCCCAATAGGCATGCGCCCGTAGGCAAGGATGAGATCAATGGGAAAGATAGATGACACACGCCCCTTTGTTGCCGTGTCAATCGCTGTGCTAACAGTCTCTGATAGCCGCAGCTTGGATGATGATAAATCAGGTGATTTGCTTGTCTCACGCCTCACAGAGGCTGGCCATGATTTGGCCGATCGTGCCATTGTACAAGATGATGAGGCGCTTATCACAGCCCAGCTTCAACGCTTTATTGATAATAAAGAGATTGATGTTGTCATCGCAACAGGCGGGACAGGGCTTACAGGCCGCGATGTCACACCAGAAGCCTTTCGGGCCGTCTTTGAAAAAGAGATTGAAGGGTTCGGGGAAATGTTCCGCTTTCTCTCATTTCAGAAAATCGGCACATCAACTTTGCAAAGCCGGGCTGTTGCCGGTGTCGCAGGTGGCACCTATCTCTTTGCGCTTCCAGGCTCACCGTCGGCATGTCGTGATGCCTGGGATGATTTGCTAGCCCATCAGCTTGATTACCGCCATCGCCCCTGTAACTTTGTGGAAATTATGCCACGCTTGACAGAATCCACCATCACGCCGCGCAAACCCTCTTAAGCGCAGGGGTCACATGGTGCAGAAGGCTGACGAGAAACCAGATTATCACCGCGAAGCGGCGTTTGACGGCACAGGCTATGTCATAGGGGTTGATGAAGCAGGGCGTGGCCCCTGGGCAGGCCCTGTCTGTGCCGCCGCTTTTTGGGTTCATCCCCGCCATATAACAGCTTTGCCGGCAGCATTGACTGATAGTAAGAAACTAACCGCGCGCAAACGTGCGGCCATTGAAACAGATCTCACATCATCACATCATCTCTATCAAGCAGCCTTTCGGTCAGCGGCTGATATTGATGAAGGCGGTCTTTTGCCAGCAACTTTTGCGGCAATGGCTGAGGCTGTTTGTGATGTGGCTGATAGGCTGCTTTCAACTGATCCGCTGGGATGGGGGCGCATTGCCATGATTTTGGTTGATGGCAACCTCCTCCCGCCTTTGCCCTATCCTGCTGAGGCCATCATCAAAGGGGATAGCCGCTCTCTATCCATCGCAGCTGCCTCTATCATTGCCAAAGAGACGCGTGATCGTGAAATGGCACGCTTGCATGCGGTGCATCCCTATTATGGGTGGGATAGCAATCAAGGCTATGGAACCAAAGCGCATCAAGCCGGGATAGGCTCGCATGGGATTACACCGCATCATCGGCGGTCTTTTGCCCCGATTAAGGCCTATCTGGACGCCGCCCATAAGGGCGAGGCATAGCGGCTCACGCAACCGGTCTTTTTGACCCCCCTCAATTTTGCGACACAGCCATCATTTTTGCGCTTTGTCCTGTCATCATGGGGACCCGATAGGAGAGCCCAAGCGATGCGGCCACAAGATATCTGGTGTTCTCAGCGCCGATCACACAATATATAGTATTGCTTTAAAATAATGATCTAACTCATTGACTTTAATTGATTCTTTGAGGTTTGATAGGGTTGGAATCAACCATTTTTAGGTCTTTTGGCTATGAAAAAAGATGTCATTTATCACGGCGATTGCATTGAACAGCTTCGCAAATTACCAGATGAATCTGTCGATCTTGTTTTCGCAGATCCGCCCTATAATTTGCAATTATCAGGGGCGTTGCGTCGGCCAGACCAGTCAATGGTTGATGCGGTAGATGATGAATGGGATCAATTTGATTCCTTTGCCGCTTATGACCGCATGTGCCATGCGTGGCTCAGCGAATGTCAGCGTATTTTGAAACCTGATGGCGCGATTTGGGTCATTGGCTCTTATCACAATATTTTCCGCTTAGGGGTACAGCTTCAGGATCTAGGGTTCTGGTTGCTGAATGATATTGTCTGGCGCAAGACAAATCCGATGCCAAATTTTAGAGGCCGTCGCTTTACAAATGCGCATGAGACACTGATTTGGGCGTCAAAGTCTGAGAAATCGAAATATACCTTCAATTACGAAGCCATGAAGGCGTTGAATGAAGATTTACAGATGCGCTCTGATTGGACCTTGCCGCTTTGCACAGGGGCTGAGCGTTTGAAAGATAGCGCTGGGAAAAAGGCGCATCCAACGCAGAAGCCAGAAAATCTATTGGCGCGTGTGATTTTATCATCAACACAGCGTGGTGATGTGGTGCTTGATCCGTTCTTTGGCACAGGCACAACAGGCGCTGTTGCTAAGAAATTAGGCCGTCACTTTATCGGTATTGAACAAGATAAAGCCTATGTGAAGATCGCCACTGATCGCATCGCAGAGGTCACACCTGTTCAAGATAGCCATTTGCTTGAAACCAAAACAAAGCGTGCGCAACCGCGCATCCCATTTGGGGCATTGGTTGAACGTGGCTGGATCCGTGTGGGTGACAAAATGTTTGATCAAAAGCGTCGCTTTACGGCCATGGTATGCGCTGATGGTACGCTAAAGACCTCACAGAATGAAGCCGGCTCTATCCATTCCTTAGGGGCAAAGCTTCAAGAGCAAGAATCCTGCAATGGCTGGACATTTTGGCATATTGAGCGTGATGGGAAAATCATTGCGATTGATGATTTACGCGCGGACCTACGTGCTGAAAATTACGCCAATTAAAGCGTTCTATCCCTCTTAGGTAATAGCAGTAGCCCTGCTATCGTTAAGGCGATGACAATCGCCATCCCTGCGCGTTCCTGCCCTGTGGCAAGCACCAGCCAGCCATAGATTAAGGGCCCCACAAAGCTTGTGGCCTTGCCAGATACCATATATAGGCCGAATAAAGAGGCCTTATTCTCATCAGGGGCACGCCGCGCCACATAAGAGCGAGAGGCCGATTGGCTCGGCCCTACAAAAATCCCGAGGCATAAGGTGGCAATCCAAAATAGCTCTTTGGTTGGGGCTAGGATAGCCATCGCGCCAAAGAGGATGAGCCCATAAAGCGACAGGCGGATCGTGCGCAATGAGCCTAGCCTATCATCAGCCCAGCCTCCGAAAATGGCGCCAAGCCCTGCACTGATATTCAATGATATCGCAAATAATAAAATCTCTGTTTGCGTGAAGCCAAACACCTTGGCCGCAAAAATCCCGCCGAGCGCAAATAAGGTGACAAGCCCATCATTAAATAACATGCGTGCCAATAGAAAGCGCATCATATCTGGAATGGCTCTGGCTGTGCGAATGGCTTCGGCCATCTCGTCCCAAAAACGGCCCTTCACAGGTGTTGGCGCTGGTTTTGGCACAAATAAAAATAACGGGAGTGAGAAGATAAGCGCCCATAAGCCGGCAAAAATCATCGTTGCTCTGACATGTTCGGCTTGTGATTTATCAAGCCCAAAGGGAGCTGTTTCTGGCATGATAAAGACAGCTAAAGCCAGCGCGAGCGCGACCACCGCACCGACATATCCTGTCCCCCAGGCAATACCAGATAGACGCCCCATCCTGGCAGGCGGCACGATATGAACCAATAATGCATTATAAAAAACAAAGCTGATTTCCATCATGAAGATAGAGATGGCAGAGATAATCAGCGCAAACATCACAAATTGCGCATCAGGCGCCGCAAACCATAATCCCATGACGGCTATCGCGCCAAGCGAGAGGCTGAGTGTCAAAGATTGTTTGATAAGGCCTCGTGAATCAGCAAATCGCCCAGCAAAAGGTGATGCTAATGCCACTAAAAAAGCCGTTGCACCTGTCATTTGGGACCATAAAAGCGTGCCATTTTCCGGGGCGAGGCTTGTTGTAAAATACACAGCGAACACAAAGGTCGCATGCAAAGTCGGAACAGGAGAGGATGCCCAATCATATAACGCCCAGGCAAAAGAGGCTTTTCTAGAGATTGTCATGGGGCACCCTCAGGCTTACAACGTCACATTATTAAAATTCATATTGCTGTAAGCTAACCACAGGGCAGTCCTTGGCCGCAAGTCTCGCGCGTCCTTCAAGGCCTGTTAATTCAATGAGGCAGGCAGCACCCGCAAGAATGCCGCCAGCCTGCCTTATGAGGTTGGTTGATGCCACCAAGGTACCGCCTGTCGCTAATAAATCATCAACAAGCAAAACACGTTTGCCTTCAAGGCCGCGGCTAGCCTGAACTGACAACCGTGCTTCGCCATATTCAAGCGCATAGGATTCTTCGAACACTTTGCCTGGTAATTTACCGGCTTTGCGGATCATCACAGTGCCTGTTTGATGGGCAAGGGCAAGCGGCAGGGCAAAGAGAAACCCTCTCGCATCAATGCCAGCAATGATATCAGGGCGCAGGGGCTGTGTGATATCGGTGAGGGCCTCGATGGTTTTCTGAAGGATAGCCGCGTCTTCGAGGGCGGGGCTAATATCATAAAAGGTAATGCCAGGCTTCGGAAAGCCTGGCGTTTTAGAAATATGGTCATCAAGAGAAAATGTCATGCTCATCTCCTATCTCTTGACGGGGCGCCTACCCCGCTTGCTTTTTTTCCAAGCGACGACGATGCAAGACAGGCTCAGTATAGCCTGATGGCTGTTCGCGGCCTTTAAAGACAAGGTCACAAGCGGCCTGGAAGGCGATGGAGGTCTCAAACTGCCCTGCCATTGGCTGATACTCTGGATCAGAGGCATTCTGCTCATCAACAATAGCGGCCATTTTTTGCATCACCGCCATCACTTGCTCTTCGGTACAAATGCCATGATGGAGCCAATTTGCCAAATGTTGTGAGGAAATACGCAATGTGGCACGGTCTTCCATCAAGCCGACATCATTGATATCGGGCACTTTTGAACAGCCAACACCCGCATCCACCCAGCGGACAACATAGCCCAAAATCCCTTGTGCATTATTCTCCAATTCTGTGGCGATATCGGCATCTGACCAGTTTGGCCGCGGGGCAACAGGAATGGTGAGGATGTCATTGATATCAGCGCGGTCACGGCTGGCAAGCTCTGCCTGTCTCGCAAACACATCAACCTTATGATAATGCATCGCATGCAATGTTGCCGCTGTTGGCGATGGGACCCAAGCGCAATTGGCACCTGCCATCGGATGGCCGATTTTTTGCTCGATCATATCAGCCATGAGATCAGGCATCGCCCACATCCCTTTGCCGATCTGCGCTTTGCCAGAGAAGCCGCATTCTAGGCCAATATCCACATTCCAATTTTCATAAGCGCCAATCCAAGCGGCCTGTTTCATGTCGCCTTTGCGGATCATCGGCCCCGCTTCCATTGAGGTGTGGATCTCATCACCTGTTCTGTCGAGGAAACCAGTATTGATGAAGACCACACGATCTTTGGCAGCGCGAATGGCTTCTTTTAGGTTTACTGTTGTCCGGCGCTCCTCATCCATAATACCAATTTTCATGGTATGGCGCGGTAAGCCCAACAAGGCTTCAACCTTGTCAAAAATCTCCGTAGCAAAAGCTACTTCATCAGGGCCGTGCATTTTCGGCTTTACGATATAGATCGAGTTTTGGCGTGAGTTGCTGGCTTTGCCCTCGCTCGCTCTGGCAAAATCATGCATGGCGGCCAAGGTTGTCATAAACCCATCCATGATCCCTTCTGGAATCTCACTACCATCTGATAGGAGAATGGCAGGGTTTGTCATGAGGTGGCCTACATTTCTCACAAGCATTAAAGACCGGCCAGTAAGGCGTAACTCATCACCATTCGGCGCTGTGTAATAGCGGTCATCATTCAAAGAGCGGGTAAAGCTCTGGCCGCCCTTGACCATCTCTACCGACAAATCACCCTTCATCAGGCCAAGCCAGTTACGATAGGCAAGTACCTTATCTTCTGAATCAACAGCTGCGACTGAATCTTCACAATCCATAATGGTCGAAATCGCAGATTCTAGGATAATATCATTGATATAAGCTTTATCGTCAGCGCCAATCGCGCCCTTATTATCGATCAAAATATCAATGTGAAGATTGTGACGCTTGAGCAAAATTGAGGTCGGCATCTGGGCGCTGCCACGATAGCCTGTGAATTGGTCACCCTCAGCCAGATAGGTCTTAGTATCACCCACAGCGATCACAAGCACACCATCAATCACTTCAAAGCCTGTTACATCATGCCATGAGCCCAATTTCAGAGGGGCAGCATCGGTCAAGAAGTCGCGCGCTTTGGCAATGACCTTTTGGCCACGTACAGGGTTGTAGGATTTGCCTCTCTCAGCGCCATCTGCATCAGCAATCGCATCAGTGCCATAAAGCGCATCATAAAGGCTGCCCCATCTCGCATTTGCGGCGTTTAAGGCATAACGGGCATTCATCACTGGCACAACCAATTGCGGGCCAGCAATCGTGGCAATTTCAGCATCAACCTGTGAGGTTTCAATCGAGAAGGCTGGGCCTTCTGGTACGATATAGCCAATCTCTTTCAAAAAGGCTTGATAGGCGTCTGCGTCAAGACCTGCCTCACGGTTTGCAATGAGATAGGCATCAATCTGGCTCTGCATGTCGTCACGGATAGCAAGCAACGCTTTGTTTTTCGGTGCAAGCTCATGAACAGCTTCATCAAAACCGGCCCAAAACGCCTCAGATGAGAGGGGCAGACCCTCTAATAAATCTTGATTGACGAAATCATAGAGATCAGCAGCGATCGATAGCCGCCCAACAGAAATATAGCCCATAATAGCCCTCTTTTAAGCATGAATGAAACGCGTCTCGTAGTATAATGAGGATTCATCAAAAAAGAGAATGAAAAAATGATAATGCATTCCACATTGTGGAATGGCTTTTCATTTTTATGAAGGCATGCGCCAAGTGATGCCTTGCGTCGCTAAGATGTTTTCTAATTCTGCGGTCTTTGTGGCGAGCGCTTCCTCAGACAGGCCTTCAGCACGCACAACAAGGGCAGCTTCGGTATTAGACGCACGGATGAGCCACCAGCCTGTCTCATCTGTTATTCTAATCCCATCAATCAGCGTAATAGCCTCAGCGGGATAAGCCTCTTGCACAGCTTTTGCCACACCGTCCATGACACCAAATTTCAATTCATCCGCACATGGCACGCGGCATTCTGGGCTGGTATAGCTAGGGGGCAGCGAATCCATAAAGGCTGTGATGCTTTGGCCAGTCACAGCCATCGCGCGCAGCACACGTAAAGCGACATATAACGCATCATCAAAGCCATAATAGCCGTCTTTGATGAAAATATGACCCGACATTTCCCCTGCTAATTCACAGCCAATTTCCACCATTCGTGATTTCATATGGCTATGGCCGGTTTTCCATAAGAGAGGTGTGCCACCGGCTTGTGTGACAATCGCCATCGCAGCCTGGCTTGATTTCACATCAAATAAAATATCAGCCCCTGGGCAGCGCTGCAGATATTCAATGGCTAAAAAGGCGGTCAGCAAATCACCTGGGACTTGGCGCCCTTTGGCATCAATTATGCCAAGCCTGTCGCCATCCCCATCAAATCCTAAGCCGCATATGGCGCCGCATTCAGCCACCTTATCGCGCAAAAAGGCAAGCGTATGCGGGTCAACAGGGTCGGGGTGATGATTAGGAAAGTGCCCATCAATGGCAGTGAATAAGGTATGATGCGTCCCGGAGAGCTGGCTGGTGATTTGTTCAACCGCAGGGCCTGCCGCCCCATTCCCCGTATCCCACACCAATGTTTCTAAGGGCGCGTCGAACCCATCTAAGAGCCTGTTGCAATAATCTGCAAAGATATCACGCGCCTGATAGCTGCCGCCATCAGCTGGACGGACACCGTCTTCTAATAATGCGCCTAGCGCTTGGATATCATCGCCAAAGAAAGAGGCATGGCGTTTAACCATTTTAAACCCATTATAATCTTTGGGATTATGTGAGCCGGTAATTTGGATAGCACCATCACAGTCTAATATACGGTCAGCAAAATAAAGCATTGGGGTAGGGCCCACGCCAATATCACTAACTTTGGCACCGCCAGCTTGTAAGCCGCGCGCCAACGCCTCTGCGAGTTCTGGTGAGGTTAAGCGCCCATCACGCCCCATCGCAATATGAGGGGCCTCTTTTGTCTCACTATCACGCGCGATGATATGGGCAAAACCGAGCCCAATGGCAAATGCATCGCTTGTACTCAGTGTTTGGCCAACGATGCCTCTGATATCATAAGACCGCAGAATGGTCGGATGAAAGTGATGGGTGACGCGTCCCTCATCAGTGATAGGCAAGTCTGACATGACCCTATGATCCTTATGATTGTGCAAGCTCATCGCGAAGCCAGCGCCGTAATTCAGGCGCCATATCATCCCGCTCTAGCGCGAAGGCAAGATTGGCTTTTTGAAATCCTGTTTTTGATCCGCAATCAAAACGCGTGCCACTAAATCGTAGCCCTGTAAAAGGCTGTTTGCCAATCTGTGCGGCAAGCGCGTCTGTGAGTTGAATCTCACCGCCAACACCCGCGCGCTGCTGGCCTAAGATATCAAATACCGCAGGCTCAATGATGTAGCGTCCAATCACAGCCAGATTAGAGGGTGCATCTTCAATCGCTGGTTTTTCAACCAGCCCTTCGATTTCAACAACTTGTCCATGAGAGGCACCAGGTGTGACAATGCCATAGGATGATGTTTCCTCGCGCGGCACTTCCATAACAGCGACCATATTCCCGCTATCATACGCCTCTACCATTTCTTTTAACGCAGGGGCCCCCTTGACCAAATCATCAGCCAAGAGCACAGCAACAGGTTCATCGCCGATGAGATGGCGCGCGCACCATACCGCATGGCCGAGACCAGCGGGGGCTTGTTGGCGAACATAGGCCACACTACCTGGGCTCTGCATCATCATCTGTACCGTCTGAAGCGCGGCCTCTTTGCCCTTATCAATCAGAGCAGCCTCTAATTCTACGGAATGGTCAAAATGATCTTCAATTGCTGTTTTGTTACGACCAGTGACAAAGATAAATTCTTCAATGCCTGCCGCTGCGGCTTCTTCAACCGCATATTGAATGAGGGGCTTATCCACAACGGGCAACATTTCCTTGGGAAGCGCCTTGGTTGCAGGCAGGAACCGTGTTCCTAATCCGCCGACGGGAAAGATGGCTTTTTTAATCATAACAACATTTCCTATTCCATCAGCAAAATAGCAGATTGCTTCACGTTTGATAAACAGTCATAAAGAAACCGTCAAGAAAAGGGCGCATCAGGTCAGGGTAAGATAAGGGCGATATGCGAATGATTACAGATTTATTACAAGAATCAGCGCGTGTAAAATTGGCGACAGCAGACACCCTGGCAGAGACCGCATCATTGGCCGCAGTGAAAATCGCACAGGCTCTGAAAGAGGGCGGCAAGATCATGTTTTGCGGCAATGGTGGTTCTGCCGGTGATAGCCAGCATCTTGCTGCTGAATTTGTGGCAACCTTGGATCATCGCAAACCAAGAGAAGGGCTCGCTGCCATTGCGCTGACAACAGATAGCTCGCTTATCACGGCGTTTAGCAATGATTTCGGGTTTGAGGGGATTTTTGACCGCCAGGTAGAAACGCTTGGCCAGGCAGGAGATGTCTTATTTGCTATCTCAACAAGCGGTAATTCAGAAAATGTATTGCGTGCCGCACAAGTGGCGCAGCAAAAAGATATTCTTGTCATTGCTTTGACCGGACAATCAGGCGGTAAGATTGCGGCACATGCCGATATTCTGTTGAATGTCCCATCCGATAAAACAATGCATATCCAAGAATCACATATTGCGCTTGGTCATGCGATCACGGCTGCTGTTGAAGCCGAATTGGGCTATAAGTAAGACAAGGCATGAAGCCAAAGGCTAAGAGAGTAAGATGAAGATTGTTGTGATTGGAACAGGTTATGTCGGGCTTGTATCTGGCGCTTGTTTCTCAGAATTTGGGTTTGATGTGACATGCGTTGATAAGGATGCCCAGAAGATTGCGGCCTTAAGAGAGGGTATCATTCCTATCTATGAGCCGGGTCTTGATGATCTTGTGAAACGCAATGCTGAGGCTGGCCGCCTTCACTTTGAAACAGATTTGTCATCTCATGTGCCTGAGGCTGACGTTATTTTCATCGCTGTCGGAACACCAACAAGACGTGGTGATGGTCATGCCGACCTCACTTTTGTGTTTGCAGCGGCTGAGGAAATTGCCCAATCCCTCTCTGGTTACAGTGTAATTGTGACAAAATCGACTGTGCCAGTGGGCACAGGCCGGCAGGTCCATGACATTATTGCAAAGACAAATCCAGATGCTGATTTTGATGTGGCGTCAAACCCAGAATTTTTGCGTGAGGGGTCTGCCATTGGTGATTTCATGCGCCCGGACCGTGTGGTTGTGGGGGCAGAATCAGAGCGCGCCATTGAGATGATGCGGCAGTTATATCGGCCGCTATATCTGATTGAAACGCCGCTTTTATTTGCGAAATTAGAAACAGCTGAGCTGATTAAATATGCAGCGAACGCCTTCTTGGCTGTAAAGATTTCTTATATTAATCAAATCGCTGATCTATGTGAAAAAGTCGGCGCCAATGTGCATGAAGTGGCCAAAGGTATGGGGCTTGATAAACGGATTGGTGCCAAATTTTTGCATCCTGGGCCTGGCTATGGCGGCTCCTGCTTTCCTAAAGATACGCTCGCCTTGGTGAAAACAGCTGAGTTATTTGACACCGAGATTCCAATGGTGGCAGGGGTTGTCGCTTATAATGATGATCGCAAATTAGCGATGGCCAAACGTATCATGGCGGCGATGGGCGGTGATGTGAAAGGCAAGAAAATCGCCATTCTTGGCTTAGCGTTTAAGCCTGAAACAGATGATATGCGCGAATCACCAGCGCTTGCTATCCTCCCGCAGCTTTGCGCAGAAGGGGCTGAGATAGTCGCCTATGACCCAGCTGCGATGACGGAAGCAAAGCCGCTACTGCCTGCGGCCATTCACTATGCAGAAACGGCACAAGAGGCCATTACAGGGGCTGATGCGGCTGTGGTGATAACGGAATGGAATGAGTTCCGTGCGCTATCAGCAGCGACATTCACATCTCACATGTCAGGTGATGTGCTGGTTGATTTGCGCAATCTTTATGATGGGGCTGCGATGCAAGAAGGTGGCTTAACCTATCATTCTATCGGGCGTCCTTTGCCGGCCTAGGCGAAGCCTCACACGCAAAAGAAAAGGCGCCATCTGGCGCCTCTTTCATTTGGAGCGGGTGAAGGGATTCGAACCCTCGACCCCAACCTTGGCAAGGTTGTGCTCTACCCCTGAGCTACACCCGCATTTACCAAATGTTGCGTTGTTATAATCGAACCCAATCTAGCTGGCAAGCCTGTTTTTCGATAAAAACACAAAAGTCAGCTTTCAGTCTATCTGACAGGCGTGCCTTAGGCCGTTTGCTCTTGCAAGGCGTGCAAAAAAACCTCTGAGATATGAGCAATCTGTTCTTCACTCAAATAAGGATGCATCGGTAAGGCCAGCACCACATCACATAACGCATCAGTAATAGGTAGCGCCTTATTCGCGACAGGATAGCGAAGATAAGGGGCTTGTTTATGCATCGGGATAGGATAGTAGACCATCGTTGGCACCCCTGCCTTTTGCATCGCCTCTTGCATCGCGTCTCGGTTAACATGTTGTGGTAGCTTCACTGTATATTGGGCCCAGCTAGAGGTTGCGCCGTCACAAAGGCGCGGTGTTGCCACATGTGCCCCAAGATGCGCCTCATAGCTATCCGCGACACGTTGACGGTGGGCCAATTCATCTTTGAAAATGGACAGTTTGGACAATAATACCGCCGCTTGCATCGTATCAAGACGGGCTGTCATACCAATACGGTCATTGTGATATTTCGTTTTGCCCATGCCATGAACACGGCATGAGACGGCAATCTCAGCAACCTCATCATCATCTGTAAAGAGCGCACCCCCATCCCCATAACAGCCAAGCGGTTTGGCCGGAAAGAAGCTGGTACATGTGACATCTGCTAATTGGCCAACAGGACGGCCATCCCATGAGGCGCCAAAAGATTGCGCGGCATCATCAATCACCCACAGGTCATGACGTTTCGCAAAGGCTGAAATAGCTGTCATATCTGAGGGTTGTCCAAATAGCCCTACAGCCATCACACCAACCACATCAATTTGTTGTGCTGTCGCACTATCTAACGCCGCTGCAAGGCACCTTGCATCTAGGTTAAAGCTATGAGGGTCAACATCACAAAAGACGGGAATGGCACCTAAGACAGCTAATGATTCAGGGCTAGCTGCAAAGGTAAAAGAGGGTACAATCACACCTTGGCCAGGCCGGCATTTTTTGCCAAGCAACGCCAAAATAAGCGCATCAGTTCCAGAGGCGCAGCTAATCGCATGTTTGGTTCCAGCCCAGCTTGCGAGCTCGGCTTCTAATTCTTTGACTTCTGGCCCCATAATATAGGCGCCATGGTCAAGAACCTTGGTTAAACGGTCATCAATATCGGCGCGTATGCGCTCCTGCTGGGCTTTGAGATCAATAAAAGGGATCATGTTTTGTTTAAATCCTGTAATTGATTTTGCATCTCTTCTAAGACGATTTGTACACCAAGCGCCTCATCAATATGCGTGGGCGGCAATACCCCTTCATCACAAAGGCGGATAAAGCTGCGCACTTCATCTTTGAGTGGTTCAGATTCAGGCAAGGTGACATGAAGTGGGCTAGCCCGTTCAATCATAAATAAATCACCAGCTTGGGTTATGCTGTCTTGATAAAGTGTTAATTTTTCAGACCATGGCTTGGTATCATCAAAGACAAGAGACCCTGTTTCCCCTGTTACACTGAGCCGATGCTCCTTATAAGGGGACAGCCAGCTTGTATGCATATGCGCTGACAGACCACCCTCAAACGAGAGCGCTGTTGTCAAAATATCAACATTATTTGGTGAAATATGGCTTACCCCATGACAGATGACTTGTGTCGGTAAGGTCTGTGACAGCGCTAAAATCAACGATAAATCATGCGGACATAAATCAAATAACGCTGATTCAGTATTGCGGATACGACCCATGGCGAGACGGTTAGCCTGAATATGTTTCGGGCGGCCAATCGCGCCTGATTCAATTTGTGTGAGCAATGTCTGAAACGCAGAATGATAGCGGATGAGATGCCCGACCATCACTTGCTTTTGGGTCTTTGTCACAGCCTCTTTGATGGCTTGCCCGTCTGCTAAGGTAAGGGCCATTGGTTTTTCGATAAAGACATGCTTGCCTGCCTCAAGCGCTTGTACCGCAAGCGCCCGATGGGTGCTGGCATTGGTAGCCAGCATCACACCATCAATATCTTTTTGCGATAAGAGCGCATCATATGAGGCAAAATCACAAGAAAATTGAGCAGCGAAATTAGCGCCTCGTGCGTCATCAACATCACTCACGGCTGCGAGCGCGCCAAGTTCTTTGAGATTGCGAGCGATATTGCGTCCCCACATTCCGCATCCAACAAGCGCTATTTGTGCCATTGATGAGCCTCTTTTATCACGATGGGGTGGCATGACGGCTGAACCAGCCCTGCTACCTCTCATCTATCAGTCCTGCTAACAGGCTATAAGCAGCTTGTGAATCACCGTCAATCGTTGCTTTTTGTAACATTTTTTGTGACATAAGCTGATGATCGCAAACCAGGATTGTGACTTGTGTTTTTTCATTTAATCCCTATCTATCACAAGGAGTGAAGAGATTAGTGCCAAAGGATACCAAAATGGACGCCTCATCAGCCTTTCAAGATAGCTTGCCTATCCATCCCGATGCGTTGCGCACAACTTTGCGAGAGCTTGGCCTTGCCTTTGAAGAATTTACCCATCCGCCCTTGCGTACGGTGGCTGATTCCAAAGCCTATCGTGACGGGTTTTTAACCAAAGAAGACGGCGGGGCGCATATTAAGAATCTCTATTTGCGAGATAAGAAAAAGCAAAATTTCCTCGCTGTGATCGAAGAAGATAAAGAGGTGGATTTAAAAGCACTAGGCGCGGCAATGGGGGCAGGGCGTGTCTCATTTGGAAGCGCTGATAGGTTGCTAGAACATCTCGGGGTGCGTCCAGGTGCTGTGACACCATTGGCGATGATGCAAGGTAGCAAAAGCGGTGTGACACTCGGCATTGATGAAGATGTTTTATCTGCGAAATTGGTCTATATGCATCCCTTGGTCAATGACCAGACGATTGCCATGCGCCCTGATGATTTACTGACCTTTTTAGCGCATGTTAATGTGACACCGATTACACTCACAATAGCGTAAACTACCGTACTGATGATGACCATGCCTCTGCAGAGGCATTGATAGAAAGAGACTCACATGGAACAGCTTTTCGATTCTGCCGCCGCGCCATCTTTGATCATTGATGTGGATATGAATAATTTCATGGCAGAGGTGATCGAAGCCTCAAATACCATACCTGTGATTGTTCAATTTTGGGCGCCATGGTGCGGACCCTGTAAGCAATTAGGCCCTGTTTTGGAACAGGCTGTTCAGCAATCTGGGAAGGTCAAGCTTGCGAAAATCAATATTGATGAAAATCAGCAAATTGCAGCACAGATGCGTGTCCAATCAGTGCCGACTGTTTATGCCTTTGTGAATGGGCAGCCTGTTGATGGGTTTGCCGGGGCACAAGCCCCATCAGCCATTGCGGAATTTGTTGCGAAATTAGTGGCGATGGCACCAGGTGCGCCAGATATTTCAGAAATGCTCGCACAAGGGGAAGCCGCGCTCGCAGACGGACAAGGTGAGGTTGCTCTCGAGCTATTTCAGCAAGCTTTGGCCACATTACCAGAATCGCTAGAAGCGCTAGCCGGATTGGTGAAAGCCATGGCTGTCACAGGGGCGCTGGAAGATGCGCAGGAAATCATTGCCGCGCTTGATGAGGAACAGCTGGCAAAGCCCGTTTTGCGCGAAGCCGCCGCGGCGGTGGAACTCGCCGCGAAGGCAGGTGAGGCCGCTGGTGATTTAGCCCCTCTTGAGGCAGCAGTGGCAGCCAACCCTGATGATTTGCAGGCCCGTCAGGATTTGGCGATGGCTTGTTTTGCGGCAGGCCAGAAAGAAGAGGCGATGTCTCATTTATTGGCCTCCATCAAGCAAGATAAAGACTGGAATGAGGGTGCGGCCAAAGCCCAATTGCTAGAATTTTTCGAGGCAATGGGTGTGGCTGATAAAGCAGTGATAAAAGCACGCCGGCAATTATCATCCTATTTGTTTTCGTAAAACCTGATCTATATCGCATATCAGAGGGTCGTGTGAGCCTTCTATGGTGATTGATTGGGGAAGAAAAAGATATGAGCCGCGGTCCATTTGAGCCACAAATTAGTGACTTGCCATCACATTTGCCGTTATTTCCGCTCTCTGGCGCTTTGTTGCTCCCAGGGGGGCGCTTGCCGCTTAATATTTTTGAGCCACGCTATTTGGCGATGGTAAAAGACGCGCTTGCTAGCCCGCATCGGATGATTGGCATGATCCAGTCGCATAAGGCCGATGATACCTTATATCAGGTCGGGTGCGCTGGTCGTATTTCAGATTTCGCCGAGGCAGATGATGGGCGCTACGTTATCACCTTAACGGGCACCTCGCGCTTTACCTATTTATCTGATCAGCTAACCGCTGATGGCTATCGTTTGGGTGAGGTTGATTTCTCAGCCTTTCATCAAGATTTGCATCCTGATCATGCCCCTATCGATCGTGTCAAATTGGTAGATATCCTAAAGAGCTATTTTGATATTAAAGGGTTTTCAGCTGATTGGTCGCATATTGATGAATGCGAAGATGAGAGGCTTGTCACCACGCTGACAATGATTTGCCCTTTTGAGGTCTCGGAAAAACAGGCGCTATTGGAAGCGCCTGATTTGGCACAGCGCACCGAGTTATTGATTGCGATTTTGCAAATGTCTGTGCATGGTGAAGGGGTCAGCGCACAACATTAAGGTACAGATTACATGACCAAAACAGACTATGATAAGGATGAGAGGCCATCTCCTATCTTATTGCAGCTTTTGGTCTGTCCTGTCACACGGGGGCCGCTTCATTATGATAAAGCCAAACAGCAATTGATTAATGTCCAAGCCAAACGCGCCTATCCCATTCAATCAGGCGTGCCTCTTTTATGTGATACTCACGCATTACCTATGGAATGAGATTCTCTATGACTACTAGCGCGCCTATTGTGACAGCATTGACCTGCCACGCCGATCGTCAACATCTCGATATTTCTTTTGATGATGGCACCTCTATCACGCTCAGTGCTGAGTTACTGCGCGTGGAATCGCCCTCAGCAGAGGTGCAAGGCCATGGCCCTGATCAAAAACAACTCATCCGCGGCAAAGAGCAGGTTAAGATTTCACAGATGATTCCTGTTGGTCATTATGCCGTGCGGATTGAATTTGATGATGGCCACAATACAGGGATTTATTCTTGGGCGCTGCTATATGATTATGGGCAACGCCAAGAGGCGCTTTTGGACGCCTATCGCGCGGCGCTTGCTGCACATTAGGGAAAACTTTTACGCTGATAATTTGCCGGCAAATAAGGGCGCCTTGGCGAGCTGGCCAGTCATTGCCGCTTTTGAGATATAGGATTTGAGCGGCGATTTATTGAGCAAAATCATCCCTGTGGCTGATAAGGATTGCAGCAATGACGGGCTACGAGATAAAAGGCGATTGAGCCCTGATGTCGCAGCGGTCAGAGCAATGATTTCAGGTTGCCGCAACGCCTGATAGCGCTGGTTAATTGAAAGATGATACGGGCCTAGCCCACGTTGTTTTGCGCTGATGATCTCAGAGACTAAAATAGCCGCATCTGCCAGTGCTAGATTATATCCCATCCCTGCGAGCGGATGAATGCTATGTGCGGCATCGCCGGCAAGTGTGATAACCCCGGTTGAATAGCGTGGGACAAATTGCGGTGTCAGGGGAAAGGACGCGCGCGCGGTTGTCAAAGACAGCGCGCCAAATTCTAAGCCAAACGCTTTGGTAAGGGCGGTGTTAAATTCATCATCTGACATATTCAGCAAATAGGCGGCATCTGCCCTTGTGGTTGACCAGACGAGCGAGGCTTCCTGCCCAGCTAGTGGCATCAACGCCAGAGGACCGGTATCTAAAAAGCGTTGGCAGGCCCGATTATCATGCGGCAACTGACAAGCAATATTGGCAATAATGGCACTTTGTCCCGTGGGAAGGGCACGCGGGGTAATCCCCATCATAGCGCGGATAGAGCTTTTGGCCCCATCACAAGCAATCACGCGCTGAGCTTTGTAGATTGTGCCGTCCTCATCACAGAGCTGGGCCTCTTCTCCTGCCATCTCACAGGCCGTGATAGCTGTGCGGTGATGGGTAAAGTCTGCCTCTCCGGTAAAAGAGGCGAGCGCGGTATCAAGTGCGCCATCAAGGGCTTCATTCATTACCACATAGGCGAGTGGTGTCTCAGCCTCTGACCAGTGTAGCAACCAATCAGATTGGCCCTTTTTCTCGCGTCCCATGGCCACAGAGATTTGCGAAATAGGGATAGGAGGCGTTGCTAGCTGTTCTATCACCCCCAAGACAGATAGCATCTGATAGCCGCCAGCATGGATGGTCGTGCTCCTCCCATCAGCGGGCCGTGATGATGGATCAGGCGCAAATAAATGCACATCATAGCCAGACTGCAGCAAGGTCAAAGCCATCATCTTTCCGGTCAGGCCGCCGCCAATAACAGCGATAGGAAGCGTGTGGGTGGCAGCTGTCATAAGGGTCTCTTTCGCAAATCGAAAATCATATTAAGATGGTGTTACGCCAAAATGCGCAGCAAGGATAGGGGCCAGAAACCGCATCATCGGGCTATGCGGCTCATAGAGATAGCTGTGACATCCGGCATATTGCCCCGCCAAAATATCAGAGGGCCTATCGCCTATCATGACGGACTGAGCGAGGGAAATATCCCATTTTGTCGCAAGCTGATGAAGCATGGTCGGCGCAGGCTTGCGGCAATCACACAAGCGCGCGGCAGGGTCACTCGCTTTGGGATGATGCGGGCAATAAGCGATATCGGTGATATGAGAGCCTGCGGCAGCCGCCTTATCACATAGATGATGGTGAAACGCTGTCATATCATCATATGAGAAAATCTGACGCGCAATGCCGCCTTGATTTGTAACGATAAAAATCGGGATAGCAGCCTGATGACATAGCCGTAACGCAGCCTCAACTTCTGGCATCCAGGCAAAATCCTCGATTTTATGGCAATAGCCTTTATCAATGGTGAGGGTGTTATCCCTATCAAAAAAAATGGCTGGTCTCATAACAGAGGCGGCCCTTCCCGTCACATTATAACGCTGGCACAAATCAGAGCTGTTTTGATTATATTGCGGTTGCGCTGCTTTTTCGATAGTTTCTTCACAGTATTCACATTCTTTTATGTCTGATGGTTCCCGCAGCAATGTTAAATCCTGATTTTTCAATCTTTGACGATAATATGTTTATGCAGCTGCGCGCCCATCTCACAGATGTGGCACCACCGGCTCATATGACAGAATTAAATCTGACCATTGGTGAGCCGCAAATGCCAGCGCCAGCGCTGTTGGTCTCTGAGATTGCCAAATATCCTGATGGCTGGCGTAGCTATCCCAAAGCTGATGGTGATGCTGCTTTCCGTGAGGATGTGCGCCATTATATGGGCTATCGATATGGGCAGGCGATTGCTGAAGCGATCAATCCAGATACACAGATTGTGCCTGTTGTCGGCACCAGAGAGCCTTTGCATCTTTTGGGGCAAATGGTGCGCGGGGCAAAAGAGAATAGCATCGCGCTTTTGCCGAACCCTTATTATCATGCCTGGCGGGCAGGCGCGCTTGGGGCAGGCGGTGATATCTATTTCATGCCAACCTCACAACAAACAGGGTTTTTGCCTGACTTAGAGGCGCTTGATGAAGATATGCTGCGCCGGACATCTGTGTTTTATATCTGCTCGCCCTCAAACCCGCATGGCTCTTTTGCCAGTCTTGATTATTATAAAAAGCTGATAGATATGGCGCGGCAGTATAATTTCTTGCTGCTGTCTGATGAATGTTATGCCGATATTTGGCGCGGGTCGCCGCCTGTCAGTGCTTTGCAAGCGGCCCAAGAGTTAGGGGCCGGTTTTGATCATCTAGTGGTCTTAAATTCTCTGTCTAAACGCTCAAATGCAGCAGGATTGCGCGCCGGATTCCTTAGCGGTGATGCTGCAGCGATTGGCCTATATAAAAAGCTGGTCGCCAATGGGGCAGCGTTATTGCCGACCCCATTATTGCGCGCGGCAGGGGCATTATATCGTGATGCGCATCATGCTGAAGCCATCCGCCAGCATTATGAGGTGAGCTTTCAGATTGCGTCTGATATTCTTGGTATCACACCGCCAGCTGGTGGGTTTTTCCTATGGCTGCCTGTTGAGGATGATCTGGCCTTTGTTCAACAAGCCTATCGTGAACAGGCCTTGCGCCTGATGCCAGGGCAATTTATGGCCTTAACCACGTCTGAGGGGAATCCTGGAACGGGCTATGTCAGAGTGGCGCTGGTGCATGACCATGAGACGGTCACGGAGGCATGCCAGCGATTGGCAAAGCTAGACGGGTACCGGAAAAGTGAGATGTCATGAGTGCTGATGATCATATCTCAGATGGCAATGCGGTTGTCTCTGGCGCCGTTAAACGGTTTATTGCGCACCGCCTTCAGGAAGTGGTTGGCTTATTAGGCCTTGCCGCTGGTCTCACCTTATTGGTGATTTTAGCCACAGCAAGCCCAACAGATCCTAACTGGAATACCGCATCAGATGCGCCGATTATGAATTGGCTTGGCCCAGCAGGCGCGCATATCGCTGAGGCTTATTTCGTGATGGTGGGACTGACGGCCTTTTTGATGCCCTTATCACTTGTGGCATGGGGGGTGCGCTTCCTCATTCATCATGGCTTGCCGCTTTGGCAATGGCGCATTCCGTTATTATTCGTCTCGCTCGGCTTTTTATCTGTGGTGCTGCATGAAATCGGGCAATGGCTAGATTATCCCGCGATTAGCGGCTTTTTTGGTCAATTTTTAATGGATAAAACCAGCCTATTATTTGGGTCTGTGACGCTGCCAGAGATGATCCCTGCATCGGTGCTTGTGGCGCTGATCTATGCTGTGATAGGCGTCCCCCTCTATAGCTGGGCATCAGCTTTCTCCGCCTATGAGGCGCGCCTCGTGAAGGGACTTCTGGGATTGCTATTCTGGCCGCTTAAAGCTGTGTGGGCAGGGGTCAAACGCCTCACAAAGCGCCAGCCAAAACCACTGCAAGACACCGAAGCAGGGGCAGAGCCAAAGACCAAGAGCAAAAAGAAAAAAGCGGCCAAAACAACCGTGCGCGCTGAGCCTGTCTTAGTGCCAAATGCGACCCCGCTCGCGCCAGAGGCACCCCCTGTTGAAAGTCGCAAGCCTGCTAAAAAAGAACAAGCCAGTTTTGATTTTGAATCACAATCAGGCTTTCAGCTGCCATCCTCGCAGTTATTGAAACAACCAACCAAAGCAGCGGCAGGTCCCGGTGATGCGGTGCTCTCGCAAAATGCCGAAGCCTTGCAAGAAGTGCTTGGTGATTTTGGGGTAAGTGGTGATATTCAAGATGTCGCTTATGGCCCGGTGGTCACACGCTATGGTTTGATCCCAGCCCCAGGCACAAAGTCACAACGCGTGATCGCGCTAGCTGATGATATTGCGCGGTCTATGTCTGCCTTATCTGTACGTGTGGCGGTGGTGCCAGGGCAAAATGTCATCGGGATTGAGTTGCCGAATGACAACCGTGAAACAGTGCTGATGCGTGATATTCTCGATCATCCCGAATGGCAGCAGAATACAGATGCGCTCCCGATTTGTTTGGGTAAGGATATTGCGGGGGCGCCAGTGGTGACTGATTTGGCAAAAATGCCCCATTTGCTCGTGGCTGGTACAACAGGCTCAGGCAAATCAGTCGGCATTAATGCCATGATTTTATCTTTGCTCTATCGCCATACGCCAGAGACTTGTCGCCTAATTATGATTGATCCCAAAATGTTGGAACTATCTGTCTATGATGGGATCCCGCATCTTCTCTCGCCCGTGGTGACTGACCCGTCCAAAGCCGTGACATCGCTGAAATGGGCGGTGCGTGAGATGGAAAATCGCTACCATAATATGTCAAAATTAGGGGTGCGTAATATCACCGGTTATAATCAGCGTTTGGCAGAAGCGCGGGCCTCTGGTGAGGTGCTCACACGCCGTGTCCAAACTGGATTTGATGCTGAAACAGGCAAGCCTATTTTCGAAGAGCAAGCGCTTGATCTCGCGCCTTTGCCTTATATCGTGGTGATCATTGATGAGGTGGCTGACTTGATGTTGGTTGCCGGTAAAGATATCGAAGCAGCGGTGCAGCGTTTGGCGCAGATGGCACGTGCAGCGGGGATTCATGTCATTATGGCCACACAGCGCCCGTCTGTTGATGTGATCACAGGCACGATTAAAGCCAATTTCCCTACACGGATATCTTTCCAAGTGACGTCTAAAATCGATAGCCGCACTATCTTAGGCGAACAAGGCGCTGAGCAGCTTTTGGGTCGCGGGGATATGCTCTTCATGGAAGGGGGCGGGCGTATCAAACGTGTCCATGGCCCATTCATGGAAGATAGAGAAGTCGAAAAGGTCGCTGATTTTCTGCGGGCGCAGGGCGAGCCTGAATATGATGATCGCGTGACAGAAGACCAAGAGGAAAGTGATGCCGGGGCTGCAGCACAAGCGCAGCCGACGGGCGAATCACTCTATGACCAAGCGGTTGCTTTGGTCATAAGAGAGCAAAAAGCCTCAACCAGCTTTGTCCAGCGTCATTTGAAAATCGGCTATAATCGGGCAGCGACCATCATTGAAGAGATGGAAGCTGCGGGGATCATCAGCAAAGCCAATCATGTTGGCAAAAGGGAGGTCTTACTTGAAAAAGATGAAATGTAAACTCCTCGCTTTTTGTGGCTTATGGCTGAGCTATGTTAGCATTCATCCTGCTACGGCTGATGTTATCTCACAGGCGGAAAGATGGTTTGAAGCTATCACCACCATGCGGGCTGAATTTACTCAAGTGGCATCTGATGGCAGCGCTGCCACAGGCACATTATATTTGCGTCGTCCCTCACAAATGCGATTGCAATATGATGGTGATGCCCAGCTGGCATTAATCGTCTCCCAAGGCTGGCTTCATGTTGATGAGCCGGTGGAAAAGCGCGTCAATAGCTATCCGATTGGCTCCACCCCCTTTGCCCCGATGCTGCGCGAAGATATTCAATTACGCTCGCCTGATTTTGAAACCAAAACAGAGACCAAAAGCGGGGTCATATCTATCACCTTGTCACAAGAAACAGGTGAAGCAGCTGGCAGTTTAACCTTGGAATTTAGTGAAAGCCCTTTTGCGTTGCGTCGCTGGATTATCCTTGATGCGGTCGGGGTTGAAACCAAAGTGACCTTGCAAAATCTTGAATTTGGGGACAAATTTAATAATTTCCTATTTGCGATTCCGCCTTATTCCTCACCATCAAGTGACCAAAATTAGAACCCGCTAACTAGCTTTTACCTAAGAGTCCTATCATGAAGATTACCAGCTGGAATATTAATTCCGTGCGCTTGCGCCTCCCTCTATTAGAGCAGGTTTTTGCCACTGTGGCGCCTGATGTGATTTGTCTGCAAGAGACTAAATGTGTGGATGATCAGTTCCCCACAGAGGCCATTGCTGACATGGGCTATCCCTATCAGGCGTATCGCGGTGAAAAGTCATATAATGGCGTTGCCATTCTATCGCGCCTGCCCTTGCGAGATGCAAGCCATGAGTTATGGGCAGGCAAAGAGGATTGCCGTCATATTTCAGCCATCGTGAATGATATTCGGATTCATAATTTTTATATCCCTGCGGGCGGTGATGTGCCTGAACGGGATGAAAATCCGAAATTTGGTCATAAGCTTGATTTTGTCAAAGAGGTGACCGCCTATTTTGCGGCACAAGATCAGGGGTCAGCGGTGATGGTTGGTGATTTGAATATTGCGCCTTTGGCAGAAGATGTGTGGTCAACAAAACAGCTTCGCAATGTTGTGAGCCATACAGATTTAGAAAGGGAGCGGTTACTGTCTTTGATCGCCAAAGGCGGGTGGCATGATGCGATTCGTGGCCATTTCGGTCCTGAAGAGATCCTCTATAGCTGGTGGTCTTATCGCGCACGTGATTATCGCGCTAGCAACCGCGGACGCCGGTTAGATCATATTTTTGTGACCAACGATCTGGCTGATAAAGTCACATCTGCTGAGATTTTTGCAGAGGCGCGCGGATGGGAAAAACCATCTGATCACGTGCCGATTTCCATCACGCTGTAAAATTTGCTAAGCTATCTCTCGATAAGACGATAGAAGGTCTCCCTCTCTCATGACAGAGTTTTTGAAAATGCATGGCCTTGGCAATGATTTCATTGTTCTTGACGCCAGAGACAACGCCCTTGATTTAACACCAGAAGCCGCCCAGCTTCTGGCTGATCGGCGTTTTGGCATCGGTTGTGATCAGATTATGATTCTGCGCCCAGCGCGTGGCGAGGGCGATATCTTTTTGGATATGCGGAACCAAGATGGCTCAGTCACTGGCGCCTGTGGGAATGGCACGAGATGTGTCGCAGAGCTCATCATGTCTGAGACAGGGCAAGAGGCTGTTGTGATTGAAACACAAGCCGGGTTGTTGCACGCCAGACGTCATGATGGGTTGATCGAAGTGGATATGGGGCCGGCCCAGATGGCCTGGTCGCAAATCCCGCTGGCATCCCCGTCTGATACCTTACATGTGTCCCTCGCGCCAGATGAAACAGAGACAGCGGTCTGTGTCTCAATGGGAAATCCGCATGCGGTGTTATTTGTCGATGATGTGATGCAGGTTGATGTCGCACAGCGTGGCGCTCGCCTTGAGCATCATCCTATCTTCCCAGAGGCAGCGAATATCTCATTTGCCACAATCATTGGGGAAGATAAGATAAGGATGCGCGTCTTTGAAAGAGGGGTGGGCATCACCTCTGCCTGTGGGTCTGGGGCTTGTGCTGTTGCTGTGGCCGCCCATCGTCGCGGGCTGACAGGACGCAATGTTGAGGTCGTTCTTGATGGCGGTAGCTTATTCATTAGCTGGATAGATGATGGGACCGAGGAAGGTCGTGTTTTGATGCGTGGCCCTGCTGAAACAGCATTTCGCGGCGCCCTTGATGGCGCGCTCAAAGATATGTTAATGCGCGATGCATCGTAATAGTAGCGCCGGCAGTGATAAGGGATAGGTATGAGCGCCAATCGACCACATATTGAGACATTTGGCTGTCGGTTGAATATCTGGGAATCAGAGGTTATGCGCAAACAGGCAGAGGCTGCTGGTTTGCAAAATGCAATAATCATCAATACCTGCGCAGTGACATCTGAGGCTGAAAAACAAGCGCGCCAATCCCTACGGAAATTACATCGTGATAATCCCGATGCCCAAATTATTGTCACAGGATGCGCGGCCCAGATTAATCCTGAGGCGTGGCAAGACATGCCAGAAGTCAGCCATGTCATGGGCAATCATGACAAGCTACAGGCGGAAAGCTGGCAAGCGCTGCAATCGGGTCAAGAGGCAGGATTGCTTGTCACTGATGTGATGACCATCACTGAAACAGCAAGTCATTTTATTGATAGCTTTGATGATCATACACGCGCCTTTTTGCAGGTGCAGCAAGGTTGTGATCATCGCTGTACCTTCTGTATCATTCCGTTTGGCAGAGGCCCGTCACGTTCGGTTGGCATGGGCGCTGTGGTTGAACAGATTGAACGATTGGTGGCAGCAGGGACCAAAGAAGTGGTGCTAACAGGCGTTGATATTACGAGCTGGGGGCATGATTTACCGGGGCAGCCGCGCCTCGGTGCGTTGGTCAAAAAAATCCTTGCCCTTGTGCCAGATTTGCCGCGCCTGCGCTTGTCATCGATTGACCCTGCCGAGCCTGATCATCATCTGATGGAAGCGCTAGCGACAGAGCCTCGTTTGATGCCGCATTTGCATTTATCAATGCAGCATGGTGATGATTTGATCCTGAAACGGATGAAACGTCGTCACCTCGCGCGTGATTTGCGCCGCTTTTGTGAAGAAGCCCGTCGTCGTCGCCCAGATGTGACCTTTGGGGCTGATATTATTGCAGGGTTTCCAACAGAAACCGAAGAGGCGCATCAGAACACGCTTTCTTTATTAGCAGAGTGTAATATCCCCCTCTTACATGTTTTTGGGTATAGCCCGCGCGAAGGCACGCCGGCTGCGCAAATGCCGCAACATGATGGCGCAACCATCAAGGTGCGCGCTAAAGAGGTGCGTGATTTAGGGGCTAAATTGCTGGCAGATGAAATGCGCACACGCCTTGGCCAAACAGATTACATGCTCGTTGAAAAAGCCAATCAGGGGCATTTACAAAATTTCATGAAAGCCACGCTGTCAGGCGACACCCTTTATCAGGCGGGGGAGATCATCCCTGTCAGGTTACAAGAGATAAGCGGCGATCGGTTTCTAGTAGAAGAGGTCAAAGATGAGCTGGTTTAGTAAATTAACCGATGGGCTGAAAAAATCATCCACGAAGATGAGTGCCAGCCTCACAAGCCTCTTCACATCCAAAACCTTAGATGCCGCTTCCTTAGAAGAGCTAGAAGACGCGCTCATCGAAGCGGATATGGGCCCTAAAACAGCCATGGCGATCGCTGAAGAATTGTCAGCGATGAAATTTGAAAAAGACTCCTCACAAGAGGCCTGGCGCATTGCGCTTGGTCAGATTCTGGTCACGCGCCTAACTGATGTGGCGCAACCGCTAGCGGTCAAAGAGGAAAACAGCCCCCATGTGATTTTGCTAGTCGGGGTCAATGGGTCTGGTAAGACAACAACCGCTGGTAAATTAGCGAGCCATTTCAAAGCACAGGGCAAAACAGTGATGCTTGCCGCGGGTGATACATTTCGCGCGGCTGCCACAGAACAATTACAAAGCTGGGGCCAGCGTACCGATACAGAGGTGGTCACAGGGCAAGAAGGCAGTGATTCGGCCGCCGTGGCCTATCAGGCGATGCAGCGTGCCACAGATGCGGGTGTTGATGTGTTGATTATCGATACAGCAGGACGCTTGCAGAATCGCAGTGAATTGATGGATGAACTAGCCAAAATTCACCGTGTGATCGGCAAATATGATGAAAGTGCACCGCATGATTCAGTGATCGTGCTTGATGGGACAGTGGGCCAGAATGCGCTGTCTCAGACGAAGGCCTTTTCTGAGGTGGCACAGCTGACAGGCATGATCATCACAAAACTGGATGGGTCAGCAAAAGGGGGCGTGGTGCTAGCGCTGGCTGATGAATTTGGCCTGCCGGTGCATATGGTTGGTGTGGGGGAGCAGGTAGATGATCTGCAATCCTTTACCGCACAAGAATTTGCCGCGGCCCTTGTTGGCGTACCGCAAGAGGCTCTCACACAAGAGCAGGCTTGACGAAGAAGGCATTTATCGCCTATATACCATCCCATATTATCTGGCATTGCCTGACCCATTGACCTTAACGGGTTCCGTCCGTCCTTGAAGTTTTCGAGCACGGGCGCGTTTTTGTTTATGCGTTTGGCAGGTGAGGGTAGGTGCTACGGCACAAGAGTAACCGCGATATTGGACAGAATGTGACATCACATGTTTGATCAGTTGAAAGATAAATTCCAATCCGTCTTTGATGGCTTATCAAAGAAGGGCGCTTTGAGCGAAAAGGATGTCGAAGCCGCATTGCGTGAAGTACGCATGGCGTTGCTAGAGGCTGACGTCGCTTTGCCTGTCGCGCGTGAATTTATTGCGTCAATCAAAGAGAAAGCCATCGGGGCCACCGCGATTAAATCAGTGCGCCCTGATCAGCAAGTCATCAAAATTGTCCATGATGGCCTAGTAGAGTTATTAGGCGGCGATGCCGCACCTTTGACGATTGATGTCGCGCCACCTGCTGTTATCTTGATGGCTGGTTTGCAAGGCTCTGGTAAAACCACCACAGCTGGTAAATTAGCGCTCCGCCTGAAGACCAGATATAAAAAGAATGTGATGGTCGCCTCGCTTGATATGACCCGTCCGGCCGCGCGCGAACAGCTGCGTCTGTTGGGGGAACAAGCTGAGGTTGGTATCCTGCCTGAGGCTGATAATGAAACACCTATCCAGCTGGCTCGTCGGGCGCTGCAGGTGGCAAAATTAAAAGCGCATGATGTCTTGATCCTTGATACGGCGGGTCGTTTAAGCATCGATGCTGAGCTGATGGCTGAGCTGAAGCAGATTAAGCAGGAAACAAACCCGCATGAGGTCTTGCTTGTTGCTGATGCGCTCACAGGTCAAGATGCGGTGAATACAGCGCAAGCTTTCCATGAAGAGATTGGTGTTACAGGGATTGTCCTGACCAGAATGGATGGTGATTCACGCGGTGGTGCCGCCCTCTCTATGCGTCATGTGACTGGCCAGCCTATCAAATTTGTGGGTGTCGGCGAAAAGCAGGATGCACTTGAAGAATTCGTGCCAGACCGTCTGGCAGGTCGTATCCTTGATATGGGTGATGTGGTGGCGCTGGTTGAAAAGGCAGCCGCTGCGATCGAAGAAGAAGAAGCGATGCGCATGGCAAAGCGCATGGCAGCTGGGAAGTTTGATATGAATGACTTCCTCAATCAATTACGTCAATTGCAAAAAATGGGTGGCCTTGGCGGCATTCTGGGCATGTTGCCTGGTATCGGCAAGATGCAAAAACAGCTGAATGCGGCGGGCATTGATGATTCTCTGCTAAAGCGTCAAGAAGCCATCATTTTATCTATGACCAAAAAAGAACGTGTGAGCGTGGGTCTTTTGAACGCGTCTCGCCGTAAGCGCATTGCCGCTGGCTCTGGCACATCGGTGCAAGAGGTCAATAAGGTTGTGAAGCAATATCAAGAAATGGCCAAGATGATGAAGCGCATGGGCAGCAAAGCTGGTGCCGCTGGTCTCAAGGCGATGATGGGCGGTCTTGGTGGCGGCGGAATGCCTGCTGCGGGAGGCATGCCACAAATGGATGCTGATGCGATGCAAAAAATGGCATCGCAATTGCCGCCTGGTATGGGTGGGCAGCAAATGTTGGGTAAGGGCCTCCCAGGATTGGGTGGCTTGCCAGGGCTAGGCGGATTGCCAAGCCGTGGTGGAAAATCCAAACGAAAGAAATAAAGAGTATTATCCGGTTTAAGCCACATTTCATGAAGGGAATAAGAAAATGGCATTGAAGATCAGATTGGCACGTGGTGGCGCGAAAAAGCGTCCTTTCTATCGTATCGTTGTCGCAGAAGCATCTGCACCACGTGATGGTCGTTATGTTGAGAAGCTTGGCTTCTACAACCCAATGGTTGCCAAAGATAATGACCAGCGTTTGGTCGTAAATGGTGAGCGTGTGTCTTACTGGCTAGGCAAAGGTGCCCAAGCAACAGAACGTGTTCAAAAGCTATTGTCATCTTTGGAAATGATGCCAAAGGTTGAAATGCGTGATCAGCCAAAGAAAGCTGCGCCTGGTAAGAAGCGTGCGGAAAAAGAAGCGGCTGAAGCTGAAGCTGCTGCCGAAGCTGCCGAAGCTGCCGAAGCCGAAGCGGCTGCCGCTGCTGAAGCTGAAGCTGCGCCTGCTGAAGAAGCTCCAGCTGAAGACGCTGCCGAAGAGGCATCAGCAGAATAAGGCATCAGGCTTTGCGTGAGGATTTGTGTCGCAGATGACAGACCAAAAGCCTGAACAAAGAATTGAAATTGGCGCCATTGCTTCGGCGCATGGCATCAGAGGGCAGTTCAAAGTCAAAGCCTTTCTGGACCAGCCAATGGATATTGCAGGCTTTGGGCCTGTCTATCGTGACGATGGGCAGGTGCTGACATTAAAGGCGCATAGCCACGCCAAGGCCTTTGTGATCTGTTCTGCCAAGGAGGTCACAGATCGCACACAAGCTGAATCTCTGCGGGGGAGCGTTCTTTATGTGGCGCGTAATCAGTTGCCTGACCTCGCCCCTGATGAGATATATCATGCTGATGTGATAGGGTTTACCCTGGTCGCTCAGCCTGATCAGCCTGTTGGCGAGATTGTTGGCATTCATGATTTTGGTGCTGGCACTGTGATCGAAGTGAGAATCGGCAAGAAAAAGACGATTTTCGTGCCCTTTGGTGACAGATATGAGCCGGTGATTGATGAGGCGTCGCAACATTTGACCATGCAGGTAGATCCCGCATGGTTAGAAGAGGAAACGTCGCCAGATAAGCAGGTGCCAAAATAACGCATTAGCAGCAAGAGAGGCATGGTAGTATGACAGGGAAAGCGGAAAAGGGCTGTTTTGCAGCTACGATTTTAACCTTATTCCCTGATATGTTTCCGGCCTCGCTAGGTCACTCTCTTGCGGGCCGTGCTTTGGCGAATGAGATTTGGTCGCTTGATGTGCGTGATATCCGGTCTTATGCCACCGATAAGCATCGCACTGTGGATGATGTACCGCTCGGCGGTGGTCATGGTATGGTGTTAAAGCCAGATGTTGTGTCAGCGGGGTTAAATGATGTGGCAGATGCCCCAGGCCGCCGGATTTACTTATCGCCGCGTGGCCGCCTGCTTGATCAAGAGCTGGTCAGGGAGCTGGCTGCAGAACCTGGGCTTGTCCTAGTCTGTGGACGATATGAAGGCCTTGATCAGCGGGTGATCGACCATCATGATCTGATGGAAGTGTCAGTCGGTGATTATATCTTATCTGGTGGTGAGGTTGCCGCACAGATTTTACTCGATGCTGTCATCCGGCTATTGCCCGGTGTGATGGGCAAAGAGATTGGCCATCTTGAAGAGAGCTTTGAGACAGGTCTGTTAGAGCATGATTTATATACGCATCCGCGTATATGGAATGGGATGGAAGCCCCTGAGATTTTAGGGTCTGGCCATCATGGTAAAATTCACGCTTGGCGCCAAAAACAGGCGATTGAGCGCACCAAAACACGTCGTCCTGACATTTATCGACGTTTTTTGGCGAAGAATGAGGAAAATAGTGGTGAATCAAGTTGACAGCATAGGCCCCTGTCTGTCAAAAGAACCACCGAACAGAACCCGATGAAGGGGAGATGATGAAATGAATATTGTAGAACAAATTGGTCAAAATGTTGTCGCAAGCCGTCAAGAGCAGCGCCCTGTGCCAGAATTTGGTGCTGGTGATACCGTTCGTGTAAGCGTCCGTGTTGTTGAAGGTAGCCGTGAGCGTATCCAGGCATTTGAAGGTGTCTGCATTGGACGCAAGAATAAAGGCGTTAGCTCATCATTCACAGTTCGTAAGATTTCTTATGGCGAAGGCGTAGAGCGTGTATTCCCGCTTTATTCACCACAGGTACAGGACATTGAAGTTGTCCGCCGTGGCCGCGTTCGTCGTGCCAAGCTTTACTATCTGCGTGGCCGCACAGGTAAAGCCGCTCGTATTCCTGAAAAGGCAAGACAGAGCTCTGCATCTTAATCACGTTACAGTGACAACATCCGAGGGGTGAGGCGCACTCACCCTTTTTACAAAAAGGTGACACCCCCTTGGATAAAACCTAATAAAGGAGGTGTCCCATATGTCTGCTCCTCAAACGTTATTTGATAAAATCTGGCAAGCCCATCTGGTTGATCAATCAGATGATGGAACCGGTTTGATTTATATCGACCGTCACCTTGTTCATGAAGTGACAAGCCCGCAAGCCTTTGAAGGTCTGCGTAATGCGAATCGTCCCGTCAAAGAGCCTGGCCGTACCTTGGCCGTGGCTGACCATAATGTCCCGACAACAGATAGAAGTGTGGGCATTGCTGACGAGGAATCACGCATCCAAGTCGAAACATTAGAGAAAAACGCCGCTGATTTTGGTGTGCCATATTTCGCGATGACCGATATCCGCCAAGGGATTGTTCACGTGATTGGCCCAGAGCAAGGCTTTACACAGCCTGGCATGACCATCGTTTGTGGTGATTCGCATACCGCGACACATGGGGCATTTGGCGCCTTGGCATTCGGGATTGGGACATCTGAGGTGGAGCATGTGCTTGCCACACAGACCCTTATCCAAAAGCCAGCCAAAAATATGCGTATTACCGTTGAAGGCGAGGTTGGCGATTTCGTAACTGCCAAGGATATCGTTCTTGCCATCATCGGCAAAATCGGTACCGCAGGCGGCACAGGCCATGTCATCGAATTTGCTGGCAAAGCCATTGAGGATTTATCAATGGAAGGCCGGATGACTGTCTGTAATATGGCGATTGAAGCCGGCGCACGTGCTGGCATGATCGCCCCTGATGAGAAGACGATTGCCTATCTTGAAGGTCGTCCGATGTCGCCAACCGGTGATAATTGGGACAAGGCTGTGGCGTGGTGGCGTACATTACCATCTGATGCCGGTGCGCAATATGACACAGAAGTGGTCTTGAAAGCAGAAGAGATCGCACCGACTGTGACCTGGGGCACAAGCCCAGAAGACGCATTGTCAATTGATGGGGCTGTGCCAAATCCATCTGAGGTGTCGGATCAAGCAACGAAAGCCAAGATTGAACGCGCGATTGACTATATGGGTCTCTCAGCTGGTCAAAAGCTGACAGACATCAAGGTTGATACTGTCTTTATTGGATCTTGCACCAATAGCCGTATTGAAGATTTGCGTGCTGCTGCCTCTGTGGCAGAAGGCCGGTCTGTGGCTGATGGGATGCGGGCGATGGTTGTGCCTGGGTCTGGTCTTGTGAAAGAACAAGCCGAAGAAGAAGGTCTTGATAAGATTTTCATCGCGGCTGGCTTTGAATGGCGTGAGCCTGGCTGTTCCATGTGTTTGGCAATGAATGCCGACAAATTGGCAGAAGGCGAGCGTTGTGCTTCAACTTCAAATCGTAATTTTGAAGGGCGCCAAGGTCGCGGTGGACGCACCCATCTTGTGAGCCCTCAAATGGCGGTTGCTGCCGCTGTCACAGGCTATCTGACTGACGTCAGAGAACTGTCATAGAAAGGGCCTCACCTCATGCAAAAATTTGATAAATTATCAGGTGTTGCGGCGCCAATGGATATCATGAATATCGATACAGATATGATTATCCCAAAGCAGTTTCTGAAGACAATTAAGCGGTCTGGCTTAGGCGCTAATCTGTTCTTTGAAATGCGCTTTGACAATGATGGTGGTGAGATTTCTGATTTCATCTTGAACCAGCCAGCTTATCGCGGGTCTGAGATCATTGTCGCAGGCGATAATTTTGGCTGTGGCTCATCACGTGAACATGCGCCATGGGCGTTGCTCGATTTTGGTATTCGCTGTGTCATTTCGACTAGCTTTGCTGATATTTTCTACAATAACTGCTTCAAGAATGGCATTCTGCCAATTATGGTGTCAGCCGCTGATCGTGATGCGCTGATGGCCGATGCCCGTGATGCTGAAAATCCAAACCTCTCAATTGATTTGGAAGCCCAGACAATCACACGGCCAAATGGTCCGGTTATTTCGTTTGAAATTGACCCATTCCGCAAGCAATGTCTGCTTGACGGGTTGGATGATATTGGCCTCACGCTAGAGAAATCTGCCAAAATTGAAAGCTATGAGACGGGTCGTAAACAGTCTCATCCATGGCTCTAAGACGGCATACCCGCCGCACGATATATAGTGGTATAAGGGGCCTGTCTCAGACACGCCCCTTTGCTATTTCAACGCTAAGATAAGATAAAAGGATAGGATGATGGGATCAAATCGCAAAGTGATGATTTTGCCAGGTGACGGCATTGGCAAAGAAGTGATGGCCGCCAATATCAAGGTGATTGATTGGCTCGCAAAATATCGCTCGCTTGATTTTGATATCACCGAAGATGAAGTTGGTGGTGCGGCTTATGATGCCTATGGCACGCCTCTCAAAGATGAGACATTGGCTGATGCTATGGGTATGGATGCGGTTTTGTTCGGCGCTGTTGGTGGCCCGCAATATGACGAGCTTCCTTTTGAGCTAAAGCCAGAGCGTGGTCTTTTGGCCCTGCGCAAGGAAATGGAATTATTCGCCAATTTGCGCCCAGCAATGGTCTTCCCGCCATTGGTGGAAGCCTCAACATTGAAGCCTGAGGTGGTCTCTGGTCTTGATATTATGATTTTGCGTGAGCTAACAGGCGGGTCTTATTTCGCTGAGCCGCGCGGTATTGAGACATTGCCAGATGGCTCAAAGAAGGGCTTTGATACCAATCTCTACACAACAGCAGAGATTGAGCGTATCGGCCGTGTTGGCCTTGATTTGGCGCGCAAGCGTGATGGCAAATTAATGTCTGTTGAAAAATCAAATGTGATGCATTCTGGCGTCCTCTGGAAAGAAGTGATGACAGCGCTTCATGCCGCTGAAGGTGAAGGTGTCACATTGGGTCATATGTTTGCCGATAATTGCGCGATGCAGCTTGTGCGTAACCCAAAACAGTTTGACGTGATTGTCACAGATAACCTATTTGGTGATTTGCTATCAGATTGTGCGGCAATGCTCACAGGCTCACTTGGTATGTTGCCATCAGCCTCTTTGGGCGCAACAGATGACGCCACAGGCATGCGCAAAGCGATGTATGAGCCAGTGCATGGGTCAGCCCCTGATATTGCTGGTCAAAACCTAGCCAATCCATTGGCACAGTTTTTGAGCTTTGCCATGATGCTTCGCTATAGCTTTGATCAAGGCGCAGAGGCGGATTTGGTTGAACAGGCTGTGTCACAGGCGCTGGCCTCTGGTAAGCGGACAGGTGATATCATGGCCCCTGGCTGTGAACAGGTTGGCACAGATGGCATGACAGATGCTGTGATCGCAGCCTTGAATGAATTGGCACGCTAGCATCGGCTGAGAAGAAAAGGGTAAGATTATGGGATATAAAATTGCTGTAGCAGGTGCCACTGGTGCCGTTGGTCGTGAGATGCTGAAGACATTGGCAGAGCGTGACTTTCCTGCCGATGAGGTTTTTGCACTTGCTAGTTCAAAATCAGCAGGGCGCGAGGTATCTTACGGTGATGATGATGTACTGAAAGTGCAATCGCTTGATAGCTTTGATTTTAGCCAAGCTGATATTGCGCTCTTCTCTGCTGGTGGTGATACGGCGAAAGCCTTTGGTCCGAAAGCAGGCGAGGCTGGCTGTATTGTGATTGATAATTCATCTGCTTTCCGGATGGATGATGATGTGCCATTGATCGTACCAGAAGTGAACCCTGATACGGTTCATGATTGTTTGCGTGACAATGGGGGCCGCAATATCATTGCCAACCCTAATTGTTCAACCGCACAATTGGTTGTGCCGCTCAAGCCGTTGCATGATGCCTATTCCATTAAGCGGGTGGTGACATCAACCTATCAGGCAACCTCTGGCGCTGGCCAAGCCGGTATGGAAGAGCTGTTCTCTCAGACCAAGGGCATTTTTGTGAATGATGAGGTCAAGCCTGAGAAATTCACAAAGCAAATCGCCTTTAATGCGATCCCGCATATTGATGTGTTCCTTGATGATGGCTTCACCAAGGAAGAATGGAAGATGCGCGCTGAGACCAAAAAGATTTTGGATCCTGCCATTGAGGTGATCGCTCATTGTGTCCGTATTCCTGTCTTTATTGGTCATTCTGAAGCGGTCTTTGTCGAGATGGATAAGCCATTCGATGAATCTGAATTGCGGGAAATGCTACGTGAAACAGATGGGATTAGCGTGATTGATCACCGTGCAAATGAAGGTTATGTCACACCAGTGGAATGTGCTGGCGAAGATGCCGTCTTTATTAGCCGCATCCGCCGTGACCCATCGGTACCAAATGGCGTCGTGTTCTGGTGTGTGTCTGATAATTTGCGTAAAGGCGCTGCTTTGAACTCTGTCCAGATTGCAGAGCTTGTGGTTAGCCGCGGTGTATCAGGTCGCTAAGATCTGAGCCTATCACATTTTGAAATGAACGAAGCCCATTGGCCATCTCTAAGGTCGATGGGCTTTTGCTATCTGTGACCATGTGATTGACTAGATGGCTGGTCTGATGAAGCGCCACATCTGCGCTCGCACCGCGCAATAAGAAACTATGAAGCATCGCGGCAAAGGCATCACCTGCGCCTGAAATGCCGTGTGGCTGGGCGCGATGAGATACGCTCACCACCCCTGATGTGGTGAACAGGCAATCTGTCACCATCCTATGCTCATCATCTGTCAGGCCTGTAACACATAAAGAAGGCACACCAAGCTGGCGATAAAGCTGTTCGATATCTTCTTCATCAGTGAGCGGCCTGCCAGCAAGATAAGAGGCTTCGAAATGATTAGGTGTCAGTAAGGTCGCCAGCGGCAATAGCGTCTTCGTCATATGTTGGATAATGTCATCAGCCACATAAGTGCGCCCCCCATCACCAAATACGGGGTCAATCAGGACGGAAAGCTGGGGATGAGCGGCCCGCTGTGCTTTGATAAAGGGCGCAAGGACGTCAATCTGTTCAGCGCTTCCCAAATAGCCAATATGCAAGGCTGTCAGCGCCCCAGTTGGCAGGAGGCGGTCACATTCAGCAAGAAGCGCTGCCATATCCTCTGGGGACATAACCAGGCGATGAGTGGTGCCAAAACCAGGATGAGCGGCCATTGTCACCGTATCAATTGTGCCAAGCTGGAAGCCTGCCCCGTAATAGAGAGGCTGAGCGGCTTGCTGGCCAACAACACCATGTAAGACATCAGATTGGATCGATAAAATCATAGGAAGGCGCTTGCAACAGAGGGGATAAACTTTTCCAAATAAGGTAAAACCTATCCTATTTTGTCAAAAACTACACGGCATTTGATTGATATTTCATCTGATTTATGCTTTAAAACGCCCCAAAGTAGGAAATTATCCAGACATATCTCGGAGGATAAACCCATGGGTAAGGCACGGCCTTTATCACCCCATCTTCAAGTCTATCGCTTGCCATTGCCGGCTGTGATGTCAATCACACATCGTATGACAGGCGTGATTCTTGCATCAGGAACCATTTTATTGACAGCGTGGCTTGTGGCGCTGGCCTATGGCCCACAGAGCTTTGCTTTTGCCATGATGGTTGTGGGGCATCCGCTCGGACAGCTTGTTCTGTTCGGTTATTCAGCCGCGCTATTCTATCATATGTGTAATGGTATCCGCCATCTCAACTGGGATAGAGGCCAAGGGCTCGAGATTGAACAGGTCTATCGGTCTGGTAAGATTACCATCGCGGTCGCCCTTATCCTCACAGCCGCCCTATGGGCAGCGTTATATTCACTCATTTAAAGCGGCAAGTGGAATAGCAGATGAAACAGAAACACTCAATGCAAACCCCTCTTGCCCGCGTACGTGGGCTAGGTTCTGCCAAATCAGGCCTGTCTCATTGGTGGCATCAAAGACTAACAGCGATTGCTATGGTGCCGATTATGGTTGCCTCGCTGATTCTGGTCGCTCAAATTGGTATGCTTGATTACCAAGGCGCGATTGATTTGATGGCTAATCCATTAGCCGCCACTTTGTTACTGCTATTGGTACTAGTTGGCTTTTTCCATGCGGCCTTAGGCTTGCAGGTTGTCATCGAAGATTATGTCGGCAATGAGGGCGCCAGAATGGGTCTTATCATTGCCGTAAAAATGATCAGCTTCGCACTGGCCGTTTTATCAATTGTCTCTATTTTAAAGGTTGCGCTCTAGGTCTGATATCAGACTGAGTGTGGGGTCCGGCTAACGCATAGTATTAGAAATAAGGGGTTCTCTTATGAGCGCATATGAAATCACAGACCATCATTATGATGTTGTAGTAGTAGGGGCTGGTGGCGCTGGTTTGCGCGCGACACTTGGCATGGCGACATCTGGTTTGCGGACAGCGTGTATCACTAAGGTATTTCCGACCAGATCACACACTGTGGCCGCACAAGGTGGGATTGGTGCTGCATTGAATAATATGGGTGAAGGCGATAATTGGCGCTTCCATATGTATGATACGGTTAAAGGCTCAGATTGGCTGGGTGACCAAGATGCGATTGAATATATGTGCCGGGAAGC
>WTJA01000105.1 GCA_011524995.1 Alphaproteobacteria bacterium
TGATTTATTCGGTGGACATCTCGTTCAGTTCGCATCATATAAGGGGCATGTGGTCCAAATCGGACCCTGGTTACCTATCTATTCCTCTCGAATTTGGTGGTAAGCCTAACCCCAAATTCATAGGAGACGAATATGAGCAATGGGACAGTGAAGTGGTTTAACGCCACAAAAGGTTATGGTTTTATTCAGCCAGAAGATGGCGCACAGGATGTGTTCGTACATATCTCTGCTTTGCAAAACTCAGGCATCAGCGATCTACAAGATGGCCAAAAGGTCACTTATGAGCTTGAGACTGGCAAAAACGGCAAGACATCGGCTGTGAACCTCACACTCGTTTAGTCTGTTTTTATAAGACTGATGATGGGCCGAAGCTGCGATTGTGGCTTCGGTTTTTTTATGGGCGGCGCTTGTGATGCAACATTGCTATCTCATGAGGTGAGAGGGGGCATTTGAAAGCCTGCATGCTTATGCTAATTTACCGCTTACATCATTGTTTTTATCGGGGGCCCCATGTCCTATTTATTTGAACCACCAGCACCATTTGCTTTGCCAATAGAAGGACAAGAGGATGTATATCCGGTCTCTCGCATTTTCTGCGTCGGGCGCAATTACGCCGCCCATGCCGCAGAGATGGGGGCTGAGGTTGACCGTGAGGCACCATTCTATTTTACCGTCTCCCCCCATCATGCCTGCCTTGGGGGCGAGGTCGCTTATCCCGATGGCACGGATGACTATCATCATGAGGTAGAATGTGTCGTCGCGCTGTCAGGGGCCGCGCATCAGCTATCACCTACGCAAGCGGCGGATGTGATTTTTGGCTATGGTGTCGGGCTTGATATGACACGCCGTGATCGTCAGGCAGAGGCGAAAGCCACGCGCCGCCCCTGGTGCCTTGGCAAAGATGTAGAAGGCTCAGCTATCTTGGGGGCACTCACTCCGCAAGCAGAATTCGGCGCCCTCGCATCGCAAGAAATCTCATTGCGCGTCAATGATGAACTAGTGCAAAAATCAGATGTTTCCTTGATGGTGCATAGCATTCCTGAAATCATCTCGCATCTGTCACATTATTATCATCTGGGTGCGGGTGATATCATTATGACAGGCACGCCAGAAGGGGTGGGGCCAGTGCAGCGCGGTGATGTTCTCCAAGCGCGCTTAGAGGGATGCGCGCCTTTGGATGTACGCTTTGTTTAAAGGCTTGATCATTGGCTGAAAAAGTCCAATATCACACTATCACGTTATGAGGTTGAGATATGATCCCGTTCGATTGGCAAGATCCCTTTCTATTGCATGACCAGCTTACCGAAGATGAGCGCATGATCCAAGAAAGTGCAGCGTCTTTTGCCGCCGCAGAGCTCGCGCCTATTGTTGAAGATTTATATATGAATGAAGGTGAGAGGCCAGAATTGTTCAAAAAAATGGGACAATCAGGCTTGCTCGGTGTGACAGTTGATGAGGCCTATGGCGGGGCAGGGGCGTCCTATGTGGCCTATGGGTTGGTTGCCCGTGAGATTGAGCGCATTGATTCAGGCTTCCGCTCGATGGCGTCGGTTCAATCCTCATTGGTGATGTATCCTATCTCCGCCTATGGGACTGAGGCTCAGAAACAGGCTTATTTGCCAAAGCTTGCCTCTGGAGACTTTATTGGGTGTTTTGGCCTAACAGAACCAGAAGCCGGCTCTGATCCCGCTGGCATGACAACGACCGCTGTGAAAACAGCGGATGGCTACCGGTTAAATGGCGCCAAGATGTGGATTTCAAATGCGCCAATTGCCGATGTCTTTGTGGTTTGGGCGAAATCTGAGGCGCATGATGGCAAGATTAAAGGCTTCATCCTTGAGAAGGGGATGAAAGGGCTGTCGGCCCCAAAGATTGAAGGCAAATTATCGCTGCGTGCCTCCGTGACTGGTGAGGTCATAATGCAGGATGTTGAGGTTGGTGAAGACGCGCTATTACCTCATGTTGAAGGGTTGAAAGGGCCGTTTGGCTGCTTGAACCGTGCGCGCTACGGTATCAGCTGGGGCGTGATGGGCGCGGCTGAAGATTGCTGGATGCGGGCACATGATTATGGCATGAATCGCAAGCAATTTGGCAAGCCCCTTGCCGCAACACAGCTCTATCAGAAGAAGCTGGCTGATATGCAGACAGATATTGCCTTTGGTCTACAAGGGGCTTTGCGTGTTGGTCGCTTGATGGATGAGGGACGGTTTGCCCCTGAAATGATTTCCATTACCAAGCGCAATAATTGCGGCAAAGCGCTTGCCATAGCACGCGAGGCACGCGATATGCACGGCGGCAATGGCATTCAAATCGGCTATCAGATTATGCGCCATGCGGCGAATCTTGAGACCGTGAATACCTATGAGGGCACTCATGATGTGCACGCGCTCATCTTAGGACGGGCGCAAACAGGTATTCAGGCATTCTTTTAAGCCATGGTTGCGCCGCTTGCAGGACTTCGTGTGATTGAGCTTGCCCGTGTTCTTGCGGGTCCTTGGATTGGACAAACGCTGGCTGATCTAGGGGCAGAGGTCATCAAAATCGAAGGGCCAAAGGGCGATGAAACACGTCATTGGGGGCCACCCTATATTGAGGTAGATGGCGAGGATATGTCAGCCTATTTTGCGTCCTGCAATCGGGGTAAGACATCGCTGATAGCTGATTTTTCAAAGGAAGAAGATCGGCAGAAGGTCATGGATTTGATCGCGTCTGCTGATATTCTGATTGAGAATTTTAAAGTAGGCGGCTTGCAGAAATATGGCCTTGATTATGAAAGCCTGTCCGCACGCTTTCCCGCTTTAATCTATGCCTCTGTTACTGGCTTCGGCCAAGATGGTCCTTATGCGCATCGTGCAGGCTATGACTATCTCATTCAAGCAATGAGTGGGTTGATGGATATTACGGGCGACCCACAAGGGCCACCGCAGAAAATTGGTGTCGCCTTCACCGATATTTTCACAGGGCTCTATGGTGTGATTGGGATTCAGGCCGCGCTTCGTCACCGGGATTTAACGGGCGAGGGGCAACATATTGATTTATCATTATTAGATTCCACCATTGGCGTATTGGCTAATCAAGGTGCCAATTATTTAGCGACGGGCCACTCACCCAAACGCATGGGGAATGCGCATCCCAATATCTGCCCTTATGCGGCGTTTCCTGTTGCTGATGGGCATATCATCATCGCGGTGGGAAATGATTCTCAATTTGCAAATTTATGTGACATTTTGGGACTGTCTGCCTGCCAATCGGATGAGCGTTTTGCAACGAACCAAGCGCGTGTCTCCAACCGTGATGTGTTGACAGCGCTCATAGAAGCCAAAACATCTCTTATCACCCAAGAAGCGCTTTTAGCCTCTTGTGAGGCATCTGGGGTGCCAGCTGCCCCGATAAATACCATTGGTCAGATTTTTGAAGACCCGCAGGTCAAACATCGGTCTATGGTCGTCACAACTGATGATGTGACAACGGTGCGGACACCATTGCGTTTTTCAAAATCAACATTATCGCTCACAAAACGCCCTCCTAAATTAGGGGAGGGAGAGGTTTAGCGATCCAGCACGGCTGGCCAATTTTGGTCGCCAAGCTTGATACGGTTGGCCCTATCAGCGTCCCATTGCGCCCGCACAGATAGTGAATAATTTAGGTATAATTTATCATTATCAATCGTCCAGGCATGCGGGTTAATTGACGCTGTATAGCCATGCGAGACAGCCCATGCACAATACCCCCCATATTGTGGGGCATATTTATCAGGGTTGGCTTCGAACAAAGCTTTGTTTTCAGCGCTTGCAAATCGGAATGTGGCCCCCATATGAGGGACCTCGTAATCGCGATGCCCTTTGCGCGGCTGCTGGTCAGTAAAATAGGCCACGGGATCATAGCCTTGAATGGCAATACCGCGGCTATTATAAACAGGGTCTTTTGCCGCAAATGCCAGTGACGGGGCCAAGAGTACAGCGCTGAGAGCGCCATAGTGAATAAGGCGGCGTCTTGAAATCATCTTCTCCTCCTATGCTTGTTGGATAGATAGTTATTTTGCTAGATTGTGATTATGTCAGAATTAAGGAATTCACCGAATGAAAATATGGCAGGCCGTATAAGCGGGACTGATAGCTATCGGTTTATTTGTCGGCATTGTTTTTTCTCTGGATTTCTTGCAACCGCGGCTGAGAAAGTGACATGCCCGTCCTGTGATAGTCCAGATATCAGAGCTAATGATGACATCTTCTCGCTGGCCGTCGCGCATATTGATTGTGATAGCTTTTATGCCTCAATCGAAAAGCGGGATAATCCTGAGCTGTTAAATCGGCCAGTGATTGTAGGGGGGCAAGAGCGCGGCGTTGTTGCAGCGGCCTGTTATGTGGCGAGGCGCTATGGCATTAAATCGGCGATGCCAAGCTTTAAGGCGCGGCAACTTTGTCCTGAGCTTGTGATTATTAAACCGCGTATGGCGCATTATAGCATGGTTAGTCGCCAGATAAGAGACAAATTCCTACAGCTAACCCCGGCGATTGAACCACTCTCAATTGATGAAGCTTTCCTTGACCTTACTGGTACAGAGCGGCTTCATAAAGCAAGCCCTGCTGAGATGTTAATGCGGCTTCAAGCTGAGATTGCGCGCGATATCGGGATTACGGTGTCTGTGGGGCTGTCATCGAATAAATCATTAGCAAAACTTGCTTCTGACCAAGATAAGCCCAATGGCTTTTTTATTTTAAATCCCAAAGAGGCAAAGCAGTGGCTAGCAGATAAGCCTGTCTCCATTATCTATGGTGTCGGCAAAGCAGCGGCTAAAAGGCTGGCAGATGCGCAAATTGCGACATGTCAGGATTTGATAAATTTGAAGCGGGGGGAGGCTGAGCATTTGCTGGGCAAGCAAGCCGCCTTCTTGCAAAACCTCGCGCAAGGTATTGATGACAGGCCTGTAAAACCAAGCCGTGCGGTGAAATCTGTCTCATCAGAGACAACATTTCATCATGATATCGCCGATGAATCAGAGCTTGTGCCAATTTTGGAACGCCAAGCCTTGCGCGTATCGCGGCGCTTGAAAGAAAAACAGCTAACAGGGCGCGTCATATCATTAAAATTAAAATCAAACCGTCATAAAATCATCACAAGACAGGTCACATTGGGGCGTGCCACTGATAAGGCGTTTGAGATTTTTGAAGCCGCGCATCTCCTTTTGAAAAAAGAGGTATCTGCAAGTAAGCAATGGCGCTTGCTAGGTGTGGGGGTTGATGGGTTTGATGAGGAAGGGTCATTGGATTTCCTATCCTCTTTAGATAACTCCACCCTGCAAAAGGAAAAAATTGAGACCGCCCTTGATCATATGCATGCCAAATTTGGGGATGATTTGGTGTTTTCAGGTCGTCAGGTTGAAAAATTAGCAAAAACAAAAAAAAGAGATAAGAAATAGGTCTCATTCAATGCTATGGATAAAGCAGATTTTATTCAGCTGAGGCCCCATGTCAGATCACTCACTTTTTATTTACGGTACCTTACAAGATGCTGAGGTCATGCAGGCGGTTATTGGACGCACCATTCCCCTGACAGCACAGCAAGAGGGTATTGCCCCTTTCTTCAAAATTATGAAGGTCAAACATGTCCAGTATCCTTGCTTGGTAGAAGGTGATGATAGTGATGTGGCTGACGGGGTTGTGGTGTCAGGTCTGTCAGCGGAAGAGCTTCAAATTTTAGATAGATTTGAGGGTGAAAATTATCATCGTGTCGCTATCGATGTGATTGCCAAATGCCGCCTAGTCCAAACACAGGCCTATATGCCACGCCAAGCGTTAGAGACGGATGGGCCATGGCAACTTGCAGAGTGGCAAGCACATAGCCGTGCCCAGTTCCTAAGCCAAGATTTCAATTTGGCAGGGGTGAGGCCTCCAAATGCCTGACATAGCCCTCCTTGGTGATAGCCCCCTTTTTGCGCTTTTTATCGCTTTCTTGGCCATTATGGCGGTTGCCATTTCCAAGGCCGGATTTGGTGGGGCCTTAGGCGCGCTGTCAGCACCTATTATGTTATTTGCCTTTCCGCCAACGGTGGCCTTAGGCGTTCTTATTCCTGTTTTTATTTTGATTGATATATGGGTGGTTTGGCAGTGGCGTAAAATCGGTGTGCGACGCCTCATTGGGTGGATGGTCA
>WTJA01000111.1:0-16488 GCA_011524995.1 Alphaproteobacteria bacterium
TCGGTGGTTACCTAGGTGAAGCTGGTTACATCAACGTAACAGTTGGCTTCATCATCGGTATGGCTGGTTGGGCATACATCTTGTATGAAATCTTTGCTGGTGAAGCTGGCAAGGTTGCTGCAGATGAAGCCCCTGCTTCAGTGAAGTCAGCTTATTCAACAATGCGTTGGATTGTAACAATCGGTTGGGCGATTTATCCGCTTGGCTATTTCTTCGGTTACATGGCTGGTGGCGCAAGCATGGAAAGCTTGAACATCATCTATAACCTAGCAGACGTTCTAAACAAGATTGCCTTCGGTGTAATCATCTGGAACGTAGCTGTGACAGAATCAGAAGCAAAAGCATAATTCGCCTTTGCAAGAGACAGGGCGTTCGCGTCCTGTCTCGCTCTTTCTTTACGATTTTATCATTCAGCGTAGCCAGGAGAGACAGATGGTAGATGTTACAATCTATGATGACGTAACCCACCAGGCCAAACAGGCTAGCCCTATCGCTTCTGCTTCTGATGCGTTTGATTTCAAAGATTTCATTATGGGATTATGTCCTGCCGAGGGTCACCCCCTTGCCGGACCTGCAGCCCATCATTTTAAACGCCCTGGCAAGATGTTACGTGCCAAGCTGGCGCTATCAGCGGCCAAGCGTATGGGCGCCTCCCAAGAACCCGCACGCTACTGGGCGGCAGCTGTTGAGTTGTTGCATAATGCGTCACTTGTGCATGATGATATGTGTGATGATGATGCGGTGCGCCGTGGTCGTCCGTCAGTCTGGTCAGTCTATGGTCGTAATATGGCGTTGGCGCTTGGCGATTGGATGATTGCCAAAGCCTTTGAATGTGCTGGCCATGCCGCGGCCACAAGCGGCCTGCCCCATCTTGTTGGGTTGCTATCAGAACATATGCTCGCGACAACCACCGGCCAATCACTTGAATTTGTAGAACAAGATTACCCCGCATGGGACGCTTATCTTGAGATTTGCACCGGCAAAACAGCACCGCTATTTGTGGCCCCAGTTGAGGGTATTGCGCATCTTGCTGACCGGGCCCATGTGGCAGAGCCGCTACGCCGCTTTTTCACTGCTGTGGGCGCGGCCTATCAAATTGCCAATGATATGCAGAATGTGACAGGGACAGATGGGGCGTTTAAACCAGCCTCTGATCTTGTACGACGCACCCCAAATGCGGTGATCGTCACCTATCGCGCCTTACTAACTGGGGCGTTATTGGATGAATTTGATAGCTGGCTGAATAGTGATGACACCGCGCAAGCGCGCCATTGGCATCAAGCGATACTGTCATCGCAAGCCTTATCACTAACGGCTGAGCATATGCTTGGCATTGTGGATGAAGCAGACCGGCTGATTGCTGACCTTCCAGCTGATTGCGCTGATATTGTCGCGCCTATCCATGCGCAATTGCGTAAAGCCACACAGCAGGTTCGCCTGTAACTCATCGCCCTATTTTTACCGCCTCTCACGCGCAAAGCGGGTCATCCGCCTGTGTATTTTCGGCGTAACAAGATAAGACGGCTTATGGGTTAGGGAACCGGATATCATGACAAAGACGATTGTAGTAGGTGCGGGTTTTGGGGGCATTGCCTCAGCATTGCGGATGCGCGCGCGTGGTGATGATGTCATCCTGATTGACCGTCTGGCGAATATTGGCGGACGTGCCCAAGTCTTTGAGCGAGGCGGCTTTCGCCATGATGCGGGGCCGACTGTGATCACCGCCCCCTTCTTATTTGATGAGTTATTTGAGCTATTTGGTGAAAACCGCGCTGATCATATTGAATTTCGGCCGCTTGATCCGTGGTACCGTTTTGCCTTTCATGATGGTGAGCAATTTGATTATCGGGCGACCTTAGAAGATACCTATGAGGAAATTGCCCGGTTTGCCCCAGATGATGTAAAGGGCTATCAAAAATTGCTAAAGGTCTCTCAAGAGATCTTTGATATTGGTTTTACTAAATTAGCCGATAAGCCTTTTACGCGCTTTGGGACGATGATGGCCCAAGTACCAGCCTTATTGAAATTGCGATCCTACCTCACCGTGGCGCAGCTGGTGAATAAATATATCAAACATCCCAAAATTCGGCAGGCCTTCTCTATCCATCCACTGCTTGTGGGCGGCAATCCCTTTAACACAACCTCTATCTATACGCTGATCCATTATTTGGAACGCAAATGGGGTGTGTTCTTTGCGATGGGTGGAACAGGCGCGCTTGTACAAGCCTTGCGGGAGCTGATGGAACGCCATGGCATCACGCTGATGCTCAACACTGATATCACCGAAATTATGAGCACTGGGAGTAAGGTGACAGGTGTGAAAACCGCCGCTGGTGAGGTCATTGCGGCAGACCGGATTATTTGTAACGGTGACCCGCCTACCATCTATAGCCAGATGATGCCGCAAGATAGCCATCGCCGGAAAAAAGCGCTGCCAGATAAGCTAACCCACTATTCAATGGGCCTTTATGTCATGTTCTTTGGCACCAAAACCCAATATCCAGATATTGCACATCATACCATATGGATGGGACCACGTTTTAAAGAATTGCTGCATGATATTTTCGATAAGAAGATTTTAGCAGATGATTTCTCGCTCTATCTGCATCGTCCCACTGCAACCGATGATAGTTTTGCGCCTGAGGGGTGTGACAGCTTTTATGTGCTTTGCCCCGTGCCGAATTTGCAGGGTAATGTTGATTGGGATGTTCATGGTCCGGCTTTGCGAGACAAGATCGTATCCGCCTTGGAAGAGACGATTATGCCAGATCTGTCGTCAACCATTACTGAAGATTTCTGGATGACGCCTGAAGATTTCAAATCAGATTATCGCTCCATGCATGGGGCTGGATTCTCGATTGCGCCGCTTTTCACGCAAAGCGCTTGGTTCCGCTATCACAACCAAGACCCGCATTATGATAATCTATATTTTGCGGCAGCTGGTGCCCATCCGGGGGCGGGGATGCCAGGGGTGTTATGTTCTGCTAAGGTTGTCGAACAGATCATCGAGACCCAAGAGGCCAAAGGACGCCGAAGCGCGGCCTAACGGGCCAAAAGGGAGGGGCTGGCATGACATCACACGCACAAAGCTATCATCGGCTGGATGTTCTTGATGAGGCCGATAGTCGCCTTGCCCAAGGCGGCCGGACCTTTCATTTTGCCCGTCAATTCCTCGGCGCCAAAAGCGGCAAGCAAGCCGCCCAACTCTATAGCCTGTGTCGATATCTTGATGATTGCGCCGATGGGGACATTGAAAATGGGCCGCAGAAATTGCAGCATTTCCAACAGGATTTGCACAGCCTAAAAGAAGGCGGCAAAACGCCCCTGAGTGACCCTGTCCTTGTGGCGATGGCCCCGTTTTTGCAACAACATCATATCTCGCTAACGGCGCTCACACATCTGATTGAGGGGCTTGTCTCAGACCAAATGCCTGTCGCACTGCCCGATGAAGCCGCCCTCATCCGCTATGGCTATCATGTGGCAGGCACCGTTGGCATGATGATGTGCCCGCTCCTTGCCTGCCGTGATGAAAGTGCGATGAAATTCGCGGTTGATATGGGCATTGCGATGCAGCTCACTAATATTGCGCGTGATGTAAAAGAAGATGCGCAGATGGGGCGGCGCTATCTGCCTGCGAGCTGGGTTAATGGCCTTTCAGCCGCTGCCATTGCTACAGGGGCCGAGGCACAAGATAAAGACGTGATCACAAGTGTGAAAGGCGCGGTCGCCCGCTGCCTGAGGCTGGCTGATCACTATTATCAAAGTGGCTTTGCTGGCCTGTCCTATTTGCCAGCCAGACCTCGTTTTGCCATTGCCGTCGCCGCCCATGCCTATCGGGAGATTGGCACCTGCCTAGCGGAGGCTGATTATAAGTGGCATGAGGGGCGCGTGGTCACCTCCTTGGGCCGCAAAGCAAAGGTAAGCCTGCGGGCCTTCCCTATATTGTGGCAGGGCACACCAGACCCCCACCATACCCCTCTTCACCAGCCCTTAGCCGGACTTGTGTAAGATGGGCCGCAAGCCAGAGATTGAAGTGATTGGCGCTGGATGTGCAGGGCTTGGCCTTGCCGCCGCGATGGCAGAGGCAGGCCTTGATGAGATCCGCCTTGTCACCAAAGAGATGCCAGCCAACAGGCCTGATCATATTTGGGGGTTTTGGGGTGAGAAGAGCCTGCAACCGGCGATGCGCCTAGCCCGCCATCATTGGCCGCGCTGGCAAATCGCAGATGAGATGCGCATTATCACCCATCACAGCACTGACCATGCCTATCACGCGCTGCAAGCCTCGCACTGGCTGGCATCCTGTCAGGCACGGCTAGATGCGTATGAAGATAGCTGTGTGATAAGCCAAGATGAGGCCGCAGACGAGGTGTCAGCCGCCATCCGGTTTGATAGCCGGCCACCGCAGCTGCCGACAAATGTCCTCTATCAGCATTTTCTGGGACAATATGTTACGAGTGATCGGCCTATTTTTGACCCTGGCTGCGCGCTCTTAATGGATTTCCGATGTGACCAGTCGCAAGGGATGCATTTTATCTATCTCTTACCCTTTTCTGAGACTGAGGCGTTGGTGGAATCAACACTCTTCACCGCAGAGATAGCCTCAGATGAGTATTACCGCACGGCGATTGCAGACTATCTGTCACGGTTTTATGCGCGCGCGTCCTTTACCATCACAGGCGAGGAAAAAGGCGCCCTACCGCTTTGTGAGATTGCCCAAACCCCAAAGGAGAATGAGATTGCGATCGGCGCAAGAGGCGGGGCCTTACGCCCCTCATCTGGCTATGGTTTTGTATTTATCCAGCGCCATATCGCCAAGCTCATGCGCCATTATCAACAAACAGGAGACTGGCGGGCCCAGGCGGCCCATTCACCGCTGCAGCTCTGGATGGACAGGGTGTTTTTGCGTGTGATTGAAGGGCAGTCACCCGATATCCCCTCTTATTTTGTTGGGCTCGCTGCGCAGCTTGATGGGGCCAGTTTTGCGCGCTTCATGTCTGGCAGAGCAAGGTGGCGCGACCTTGCCAAGGTGGTATGGGCTATGCCACCCACTCCTTTTTTAAAAGCGGCTTTGTCCCTCTTATGGCGACCGGCACGCAAAGGATGGGTTGAATGAGCATGATTGGCGTTAGTGATGGGATAGCCTTGGCAGCGGTGGTCTTGATTGGCTTGCCCCATGGTGCCTTTGATGGGGCGGTCTATCAGCTCTGGCAGGGACAACCACGTCTATCTGGTTATGTGCGCTTTATTATCAGCTATCTCGCGCTAGCTGGTGTGATTATTGGGTTATGGCTGGTCTTTCCGGTGCTGAGCTTGTTTGGATTTTTGCTTCTATCAGCCTATCATTTCGGTGTTGGTGATAGTAACGCCGCCAAAAGCAGCCTCAAAGCTGTTCAAATTATCTGTCATGGGGGGCTTGCTACCATTTGGCTGATGACAACGCATCAAACAGACGCGGCCCGTATCTTTGAGGTGCTATCAGGGGCAGGAACGGCCATTTTATGGGATATCACGCCGCTAGCTCTTCTTATCTGGGGTGGGGCGGCATTGGTCTATGGCGCGTCAGCCTGGCAAGATAGCGCAGTGCGTGGCCGTTTTGGTGAATTTATCGGGCTTGCTGTGGTGATGGCTATCTTGCCTCTCTTACCCGCTTTTGCCCTCTATTTCTGTGCCATTCATAGCCGCCGGCATTTTGCCCATATCTGGCATCGCTATCAGGCGGCCCAGCAGGGCTCCCCCCTCGGGCTGGCCTTGTTATTTACGGTAGCATCTTGGGCAGGCGGTGGCGGCGCGCTATGGTTGCTTTGGGATAGTCAGGCTTTGGCAGAGGTGGCGTTACAAATTATTTTCATTGGCCTAGCTGCCTTGACCGTGCCTCATATGATATTGGTTGATGGATTATGGCGCAGACGCCACGCGAAAGAGGACAGCGCATAGGATGCCAGCGCATAGGATGAGAGATATGAGCCAGGATAAAGATAAACAAGCCCATGCCCGCAAAGATACGCATCTTGCCCTTGCCAAGCGTGATGAGGCACTGGCGCAGATCGCCCATCCCTTTGATGCATTGTCATTTCAGCATTACGCCCTACCAGATGTAAACTGGCCTGATATCTCGCTCACAACGCATCTGGCACGCAAACAGGTCGCCGCCCCCTTTTTTATTGGCGCTATGACAGGCGGCACGGATCACGCGGATCATATCAATCAGGCTTTGGCAGAAGTGGCGGAATCACATCAGATTGCGCTCGCACTCGGCTCGCAACGTGCCAGCCTTGCGCAAGGGCGCAGCTATGGCTTCATTCGCAAAGCCGCACCAACCATTCCGATCATTGGCAATTTGGGGATTACCCAGTTAGCTGCCCCAGACGGTGTGGCGATGGCACATGCCGCGATTGAGGCTGTTGAAGCGGATATTATGGCGATCCATCTCAATCCGTTGCAAGAAGCCGCGCAGCCTGAAGGCGACCATGATTGGCGGGGATGCCGTGACGCACTGGCCCGGTTTATCAGCACGTCGCCGGTGCCAGTCCTTGTCAAAGAGGTCGGGGCAGGTCTTCACCCCCAATTGGCAGAAGAACTCGAAGCCATGGGCGCCGCCTATCTTGATGTGGCAGGCCTTGGCGGCACTAACTGGACACGTATTGAAACCTTGCGCCGCACGGCTGAGGATGCGGCGCTTTTTGCGCCTTTCCTTGATTGGGGCATTGATAGCGTCAGCAGCTTGCAAGGCTGTGTGGCGCGTGTCACACAAAGCAAACTCATTGCCTCTGGCGGGATACGTCACGGGCTTGATGTCGCCAAAGCCTTGGCGTTAGGGGCCTCTTATGTCTGTGCGGCTGGTCCGTTTTTAAAGGCGCTCGCCCCAGATGAGACAGGCCTGTCACAAATAGCGCTCTCAGAGACCATCACACGTTGGCAAGATCAGCTACGCCTAGTCTGTTTCCTCACAAATTGTGCTGATATCCGGGCGCTTTCCCCAGATCTCTTAAAAAATTAGAAAAAACGAATAAAAAATGCGGCTCAGGTAATCCACCCTGTTAGCCGCATTGTATAAGGTATGACTTGAGAAAGTCTTCCCCCCCGAGGAGGTCTCGGTTTCCTACTTTCCGAGACCTCCATCCTACCGCTGAAAACTGGCAGGAAAAAGAGGGCGCGGCTTAGTTTTCCACCCTATGATGAATTTTGTTTAACGTCCTTTCCAGACAGGATCACGTTTTTCGGCAAATGCGCGTGCACCTTCGAGCTGGTCTTCGCTTGAATAGAGGCGATCGACGGTAGCCAATTGGCGTTTTGAGACTTTATTCAACGCATCTTGGGCCTTCATATCTTCGGCTTCTCTCACCACTTCTTTGATGGCGGCATAGACCAAAGGCGGGCCTGATTCCAATAGGCGCGCTAAGTCCCATGCGGCATCACGCAAACCGTCATCGGCGACGATATCTTTCACAATGCCCCATTTCTGCGCTTCGCCGGCATCCATCCACCGCCCTGTGAGCAATAAATCCATCGCCACATGATAGGGGATGCGTTTTGGCAATTTAATTGAGGCAGCATCTGCAACAGTACCTGAGCGAATTTCAGGGAGCGCGAAGCTCGCTGTCTCGGAAGCGAGGATCAAGTCACAAGACAAGGCGAGCTCAAAGCCGCCACCACAGCAAATACCGTTGACTGCGCAAATGACAGGCTTGTTCATATTGCCCAATTCTTGCAAGCCCCCAAAGCCGCCAATGCCATAATCACCATCAACGGCGTCACCGCCTGCTGCGGCCTTCAAATCCCACCCAGCGCAGAAAAATTTATCACCCTCGGCGCGTAAGATAGCAACCCGCGCCTCTGGGTCATCGCGGAAATTCATAAACAGCTCACCCATCTGACGGCTTGTTGCAAGGTCAATGGCATTAGCTTTCGGACGGTTGAGAGTGATTTCCCAAATTCCGCCGTCTTTGACAATTGTGAGGGCTTCCATGGCTTTAAGCTCCTTTACTTGGTGATGGAGGCTGTCCTGTGACGAGCAAAGCGTCAACAGCAACGGCTCTGTCTGTTGTGATGATGACAGGATTCATTTCAATTTCAACTAGCGGGCTGTCACTTGCCGCGCTGGCAAGCACATGATCGCACAAGCGGGTAATGGTCTCCCGTAATGGTGTCACTGCCCCGCCCGCTTTGCCGCGATAGCCTGTCATAATCGGCCAGCACCGCAATCGGGTCAGCGCCTCGGCGATAGCATCAGGATGCGCTGGTAGGCTGAGATGAACCTTATCATCAAGCAATTCGGTATAGATACCGCCTTGGGCAATCGTCAGAAGGGGCCCATGAGCCGGGTCAATCGTCACACCAAGCAATAATTCAAGCACAGGATCGGTGATCATCTCTTCGATCAAATAGCCGTCAGGCGCGGCAAGAGACGCCAGCGTCTCTGCCAGCATCGCCTCAGAGGTGATGTTAAGGCGCACGGCGCCAGCTTCGGTTTTGTGCGCAAATCCCAACCCTTTTACCACAAGGGGGAAAGCGAGGTCTTTGGCGGCCTCTAGCGCCGCATCAGCGGTGGCTGCGGTACGATTTTTAGGCACATCAATGCCAAGAGAGGCCAAACGGTCTTTGCCTTCATCTTCACTGAGGCTACCCGCTGGCGGAGAAGACGCCCATGAGGCGGGCAAAGATAAAGGCGCCGGTGCAGCCCAAGCCGCCCCTATTTTCACCAGCGCTTCAATAGCAGCCAGCCCGTCTTCTAGCCCCATTACAGGCGTGATATGATGGGCATGAAGCGGGGCCACAAAATCCTCAGTTAAAGTCTCTGGCAGCGTTGAGAGCAAGATAGCTTTCCGTTGCGTTTGCGCTACAGCGGCAATCAGGCAATCACGCGCAGGATACCACGCATCTTCATCACAGCGGTCCGCGCGCGGCGGGTCGAGGATCAAAATGCTCACCGCCTGCGGGCCTTCAAGCATCGCGGCAAAGGCCTCTGTCATCACAGGCTCATCACCCCAAATATAGGTCTGATAATCAAGCGGGTTAGACAGATGCACCAACGGCCCTAGGGCGGCAGCGAGACGGGTTGTCTGTGTTGTTGTTAAATCAGGGAAGGTCAGGCAGGTCTGGCTCGCAGCATCCGCCATTAAGGAGGCTTCCCCGCCAGAGCAGGATAAGGACGCAATCGCAGGGCTATCAAAGGCGCCATGATCATGGGCAAGCTTCAAGGCTTCCACAAAGGCGCCAAGGCTGTGAAGGCGGGCGATGCCAAGCCGTTCAAACAAGGCATCAGCTGAGACGTCACTGCCAGCCAATGAGGCGGTGTGAGACAAGGTCGCTTGCTGCGCGGCATCAGATTTACCAACTTTCAGCGCAATGATAGGAACCTGTTGCGCGCGCGCTTTGGCCGCAAGTTGCTCTAGCTTGGCAAGGGATGAGATACCCTCAATATGCAAGCCAAGCGCCGTGATACGCGGATCATCAAGCAAGCCCATCGCCAAATCACACATATCAATCTGGGCCTGGTTCCCCGCGGTGCCAAGAAAGGCGAGAGGCAGCGCCCGTTTTGACATAGAGAGGGTGATAGCCATATTTGAGCTTTGCGTAATGATGGCAACACCAGAGGTGACCGCTGTCCCGCCATGTTCATCAGGCCAGAGCGGCACCTTATCAAGATAATTGACAAAGCCATAACAATTCGGCCCCAAAAAGGGCATAGTGCCGGCCTTCTCTAGCGCCAGCTGTTGCAGGGCACTGCCAGAGAGCTCGCCCGCTTCGGCAATATGCGAGGCATCTGATTCTGTTTCAGCAAAACCAGAGGCAAAACAGACAGCGCCCCCTGCCCCTCTACTGGATAGCGCGCCTAAGATCTCTGGTGTGAGCTTACGATTTACGCCGATAAAGCTCGCATCTGGGGCCTCTGGCAGCGCATCGACAGACGCATAGGCTCGCAAGCCTGCTACCTCTGTCTTGGAGGGATGAACGGGCCAAATCTCACCCTCATAGCCCGCTTTTTGCAATTGGCGAATGACATTGCCTGCCCACGCCCCGCCAAAGACAGCAATATGGGCCGGGCTGATTAAGCGCTGGAGAGAGGCCATGAATTAGCCTCCTAGCGGGCGTAGCAAATCACGGCTGATGATATGGCGCTGGATCTCAGATGTGCCATCCCAGATACGTTCCACACGCGCATCACGCCAGAACCGCGCAAATGGCAGATCATCCATCAACCCCATACCGCCATGAAGCTGGATACAGGTATCTGTCACGCGGGCCAGCATCTCTGTCGCATAGAGTTTAGCGCTCGCGATTTCGCGGTTGCCATCACGGCCTTGATCTAATTGCCATGCGGCATTCAAGGTCAAGAAATCAGCGGCATCAATCTCGGTGATCATATCAGCAAGCTGGAAGCTCACCCCCTGGAATTTCCCAATCTGCTGGCCAAATTGCTTGCGCTCTACGAGATAAGGCAATGTCATCTCAAAGGCGCGTCGGGCACGGCCCACAGAACAGGCGGCAACGGAAATACGCGTGCCACCCAACCAGTCATTGGCAATATCAAAGCCGCGATGAACTTCTCCCAAAATTTGGCTTTTTGGCAGACGACAATTATCAAAACGCAAAATACAATTCTGATAGCCACGGTGAGAGACAGAGTTATAACCAGGCGCAATTTCAAAACCAGGTGTGCCCCTGTCAACCAAGAAGCAGGTGATTTTCTTCTTGATACCGCGCGGTGTCTCTTCTTCACCTGTGGCAACAAAGACAATCACAAAATCGGCGATATCGGCGTGGCTAATGAAATGCTTGGTGCCATTGACAATCCAATCATCCCCATCTGGCTTGGCGGTACATTGCATACCGCGCACATCAGACCCCGCCCCTGGTTCTGTCAGGGCTAGGGCATCAAATTTCTCACCTGTGACAGCGGGAAGCAGATATTTCTCACGCTGCTCGCCTTCGCAAGCCATCAAAATACCAGAAGGACGGCCGAAAAACACCGTTAAGGCATTTGAGCCACGACCTAATTCACGTTCGACAAGTGTGAAATCCACATGGCTGAGTCCTGCTCCGCCAACCTCTTCTGGGAAATTACAGGCAAAAAAGCCAAGCTCGCGACATTTGCGGGCGATCTCATCCCCTAATTCCCGCGGCACCTGACCGCTGGCTTCGACCATCTCTTCATGCGGATAGATTTCTGTTTCGACAAATTGGCGAACAGTTTCGACAATCATGTCTTGTTCTTGGCTTAATCCAAAATCCATGTGGTACTCCTCTTATCAGGGGGGTGAGGCTGTTAAAATTGATTTATGACGAGGCGGGGCGCATCCCAACGGCACGGCCACAGAAATCTGGGGCTGGCAATTGTGATTGCGCCTCATGCAAACGGGCCATCGCCTCAGCAACAGGGGCCTGAGGCTCGCAGCTCTTGCTCTCTTGGCTGTTCACATGCAGCAATAAATGCTCCGAGGTGGCGACAACCACGCCCTCATCATTGCGCAATTCATGACACAAGGTCAGCTTCTTGCCGGTGGCTGAGAGGAGTTGCGTGCGCACGGTAAAATCATCACCTTGTGATAATTCCTGCAAATGGCGGATATGTGTTTCAACCGTGAAATAGCTATAGCCGCGCGCGAGATACGCCTCATCCATCCCTGCCAGAGCGAGCAAGGCATCAGTTGCTTCACCAAAGACCTGACCATAGCGGTGCTCGGTCATATGGCCGTTATAATCAATCCATTCAGGTTGCACACGCCCCTCATGCAACTGCAACGGCGCGGTAACATCAACATCATCCAATGTTGGATTCGCAGGGGCTCGGCTGGCTTCGACCTCATTTAAGAAGGCACCTGCGCCCCAATGATGCTGTTTGAGAAGCCTGATAAAGCCAAGCAGGTTTTTATCGCGGATCGCTTCTAATTCCCGAATAGAATAGGCGCCTGATTGCGCATCTGACTGAGAGGCGATTTTGTCAATCAGCTCATCTGTCATCTCTGGCACATCCATCAATTTGGTCCATGGCCACGCAAGAGCCGGCCCAAATTGTGAAATGAAGTGGCGCATCCCTGCCTCACCGCCTGCCACACGATAGGTTTCAAACAAACCCATCTGGGCCCAGCGCATCCCAAAGCTATGGGTGATAATATCGTCAATCACATCTGTCGTCGCAATATCATCATTAATCAGCCATAGTGCCTCACGCCACACAGCTTCTAATAGGCGGTCACCAACATGCGCGTCAATTTCGCCTTTGATATGAACCGGCTTCATCGCAATTGACGATAAGATGGTTTTGGCGCGGGCAATCTGATCAGCTGATGTCGCAGGTGATGCTACAAGCTCCACCAACGGCAAGAGATAAACAGGGTTATAGGGGTGAGTCACAACAATCTGTGACGGATTGGCGGCGCCCTCTTGTAATTGGGTGGGGGTGAAACCAGAGGTTGATGAGCCAATTAGGGCCTCTGCCGCGCAAGCCGCTTGGATATCTTGATAAACCGCATGTTTCATCGCGAGCCGTTCTGGCACAGATTCTTGAATCCATGCTGCATCCTTGACCGCCTCTGCTAAGCTATCCGCGAAACTTAAGTTGCCTTCGGTCGGTTGCGGGCCATCAAGCAAGAAGGGCGCTGCTTTCTTTGCATTCGCCATAACCTCGCTAATTTTGCGCGCCGCCTCTGGGTCAGGGTCAAAGATACAGACATCCCAGCCTGCTAGTAAGAAGCGAGCTGCCCACCCGCCGCCAATCACACCGCCGCCAATAATCGCTGCTTTTTGCGCCATCTTGTCTCTCCCTGCTTTGCTTAACCGATTAGCGTGCCACTGGCGCGCGTTTGACAAGTTGCAACTCAGCGCGCACCTCGTCTGGCGTCATCAAGCTTGGGCCAAGATTGGTGATAATAGAGGCTGCTTTTTCAACAAGCTGGGCATTGGTCGCCAATACGCCTTTTTCAAGCCATAGATTATCTTCTAGACCCACACGGATATTGCCACCGGCGAGTGTTGCCGCGGCAACATAAGGCATCTGGTGACGGCCGATAGAAAAGGCTGAGAAGGTCCAATTAGAGGGGATATTATTCACCATCGCCATGAAAGTATTTAAATCATCTGGTGCGCCCCAGGGAATGCCCATACAGAGCTGAATCATCACAGGATCGTCGATAAGCCCTTCAGAGACAAGTTGTTTTGCGAGCCAGAGGTGGCCTGTATCAAAGGCTTCAATCTCTGGGCGGACGCCGAGATCGGTCATACGTTTGGCCATGTCACGCAACATGCCAGGCGTATTGGTCATCACATAATCGGCCTCAGCGAAATTCATCGTCCCGCAATCAAGGGTACAAATCTCTGGCAGACATTCTGCGACATGTGCCACACGTGCCTCAGCGCCAATCATATCGGTGGCGGCTTCATTTAAAGGCAATGGGCTATCAGACGGGCCAAAGACCATATCACCGCCCATACCAGCAGTGAGGTTCAAAACCACATCTGTCTCAGATTCACGGATGCGGTCAGTCACTTCACGATAGAGCGCCAAATCACGAGACGGTGCCCCGGTTTCTGGGTCACGCACATGACAATGCACCACTGCAGCCCCCGCCTTCGCGGCATCAATCGCGGCCTCTGCAATTTGTTGCGGGGAACGGGGCACAAGGGGGCTTCTATCCTGCGTGCCGCCTGACCCTGTAATAGCCGCTGTGATAAAAACGGATTTCCGCATCTCTAATGGCATGAGACCTCTCCTCAAAAGATAAATATAACCTGTCTGACGATAGTCACTTTACTTCTGCCTGCTTTATGCGCATATAGTCAAAAATCATGCAGAAATGGTCAAAACAACAAAATGCCCCCTTGGAAATGCGCTTCCTGTTATTTGATCGCTTTTCCAATTTATGCCTGGCGAATTGCTTAGAGCCGCTACGGGCGGCCAATGATTTTGCGCGGCAAGAGGGGCGCACTGGCCCGCAATTTAGGTGGCAGTTTCTGACCCTTGGGCAAGAGATAGTGCATAGCTCAAGCGGACTGCCAATCTCGCCACAAGGGGCAGCAGAGGCCTGTGAGCCATGTGATTATCTTTTGGTACTCGCCTCTTATGAGCATCTGCGTCATGACACGACCTATGGGCGCTCCCTATTGCGCCGCCTCTCCCAAAAGGCACGATTTGTGATCGGCTTTGATACCTCGCCTTGGTTATTGGCGGCTGCTGGGTTGCTTGATGGCAAGCAAGCAACCATCCATTATGATTTGCATGATGCCTTTGCCGAACGTTTCTTGCAGACAGAGGTCACGCATCGCCCGATTATCCAAGATGGCCGTATGATCACCTGTGCGGGGGCGCATAGCTCTTATCAATGTATGCGGCAGGTCATCAGCCATGAGGTAGGAGAGAATGTCGCGGTTGATATTGATCATTTATTCCTGCAAAGCCCCAACGGGACGGCGCCAGGTGGCCGCGCCCAACACCTACCAGCAAGTGTGGTGCAGCGTGCCTTGGCCCTCATGCAAGATCATATTGAACGGCCCTTATCTTTGGCTGATATTGCCAAAGAGGTCGCATGCCCCCCAAAGAGTTTAAGCCGTCGCTTCCAGTTAGAGCTCGGGACGAGCCCTGGTGTGGCCTATCGCCATCTGCGCCTGACACAAGCTTATAAATTATGTGAGAATGCGCATTTATCGGTGGGAGAGATTGCGTTGCGGACAGGCTATGAAAGCCCTGCGGCACTGACACGTGCCTTTAAAATACGATATGGGCGCACACCGCGCATGGTCCGCGCTGGTGCATTATTGCCAAGCATGATAAGAGATGAAGTATAAGGTAAACCGCTTATCTCACCCTCTTTTACAAGGATGCTATCATGTCAGATTTAGACCTGTTATCACATGATGCCTTTCTCAAGGCTGTGCGCTTTAATGACGATGGTCTTGTCCCTGCGATTGCCCAGCAATTTGACAGTGGTGAAGTGCTGATGATGGCATGGATGACCGAAGCAACACTGCGAGAAACACTTGAGACCAAACGCGCTTGTTATTGGTCACGCTCGCGCCAAAGTTTCTGGCGCAAAGGTGATAGCTCTGGCCATATCCAAGAAGTGAAAGAGGTCACCTTAGATTGTGACGGGGATACGATTTTACTTCTTATCGATCAGACAGGCGCCGCCTGCCATACTGGCAAGCGGAGCTGTTTCTTTACAAAAGCGCAGGCTGATTAAAGCGCGATGAACGCGCCTTGCTCGTTATCATAAAGATGAAGCGCGCCGGCTCTGATGTCATGCCATAGCCCATGAAGCGCTAGCGCGCCGCTTTCAACCGCATCTTGGATGAAGGGAAAGCTCATCAGGTTAGAAAGCGATACCATCACCGCCTGTTGTTCGAGGGCGGTGAGATCGCCTTCTTTGTCTGTGCCTTGCAATGCTTCAAAAGCAGGCCGCATCAATGATACCCAGCGCGCCACAAAAGACGTTTTGGGATCAAGCGCGGTGTCTTTATCACCACATAAGGATTGGCAGCCAGCAACACCGCCGCATTTGCTATGGCCGACAATGATAATATGTTTCACTTTGAGCGCTGTGACCGCATATTCAAGCGCGGCCGCAGTGCCGTGATTATCAGCGCTATCATCATGGTGCGGGACAAAATTTGCGATGTTGCGATGCACGAAAATATCACCAGGTGCTTCGGCCAACATATCAGTAATTTGCATCCGGCTATCACAGCAGGAAATAACCATCGCAGACGGGAATTGCCCTTCATCAACCAGCTGTTCGAAGAGCGGCTGATCTTCGGCATAATCAACAACTTGCCAGGCTTTAAACCGATGGATGAATTCAATGGGGAGAGCGTGTGATGTCATGAAAGGCTCCTATCGCGAAAGAAGGGATAAATTGGCCAAGAAAATAACCGACATATCCCCGCTTATCAAGATAGAACGCCTCTCACTAGGGTTAGTGTTTCACCTCATGGAAGGGCTTAGTGATGATGATGGCCACCATTCTCGCTACAATGCGCGATTTCATCGGCCATGCCCGTCATGAGTTGCTGATATAATTGCGGACCAGGCGCAAGGTCAGTGCCAAGCGGGTCAAGCTGCGCTATAGCGACGGCGCCATGGCTATCTAATGCCTCAAGCGATAGGGCTTCAAATTGCGGCTCTTGGAACACACATGAGACCTGCCCCTCTTCAATCAAATGCTGCAATTGAGCCAAGGTTGCGGCGGTTGCTTGGGTGGCATGACCGTCTAGGATGGTGCCTAGTACTGGCACATCATAGGCAAATTCCAAATATTGAAAGGCATCATGATAGGTGACAAAGCCGCCCTCATGAGCGTGAGATAATTCCTCTGACAAGGCGGCGTGCCACGTCGTGATGTCTGCTATCGCGGCGGTGGCATTGGCTGAATAGAGCGCCGCATTGGCGGGGTCACCCTCACCCAAGATTTGCGCAGTGTAGGACAGCATGGCTTTGGCATTTTCAGGGTCAAGCCAGATATGCAAATCGTAACGTGCCTCGCCATGATCATG
>WTJA01000111.1:16588-19307 GCA_011524995.1 Alphaproteobacteria bacterium
CATGTTCGTCATGGTGTTTATCATGCCCGTGTTCGTCATGTTGTTCATTATGATCGTGGTCGTCGTGGCCGTGTTTATCATGATGCTCATCCATCTGCGCCATCAGGAAATCATCTTGATGCCGAGAGGGCAAAAGGCGCAACTCTGGCGCTGATGTGTATGCGATGAACCGGCTGTCGCCCTCTGCGGCTTTGGCAAGTGACATCTCAAATTGTGGATCAATTAGAAAGACAAAATCAGCCTCAGCCAGGCGCAACCGGTCAGACGGCTTGAGGGAAAAGCCATGCGGGCTTTCAGCTCCTTTGACAAGGAAAGACACCTCTGCCAAATCACCTGTCACTTGCGTGATAAGGCTGTGGAGCGGGGCAATTGATGTCACAATTTTCAACTCATCTGCTTTGGCAGCGTGCGATGCGGTGAAACCGGCTAGTAGAACCGCAGAAAGTGAAAAGAGATGACGCATGACAGATATCTTTCTATGATAGGAATAGACAAAGTTTCATAAGTGTTATATTATAACATTACAGTTTTCAACCCCGGATGTCATCTTATGCCTTCATCACAATGCGCTAACCACCATATTTGTCAGGAAACCGCGCTCGCCACGGCTGAGGCGCATTGCGACAAATTTGGCGAGAGGTTGACCCCCAATCGGCGAGATGTGTTGCGTTTGATTTGGCAATCACATCGGCCGATCAAAGCCTATGATTTGATTGATTTGATGAGTGCGCAAGATGCCAAGGTGAAACCGGCAACGGTCTATCGGGCATTGGATTTCCTACTCGCACAAGGACTCATCCATAAGATTGACAGCCTGTCTGCCTTTACCGGATGCAGCCATCCGAACCAGCATGATGATTGCTATTTCCTCATCTGTCAGTCTTGTGGCACGGCGCAGGAATGCTGCTCGCCGCTTTTAGCAGAGGCGATAACCAGCGAAGCGAGACAACAAGATTTTAAGCTGACCCGTACCGTGTTGGAAATTGCAGGGCAATGCGCCACCTGTCATCAGACGGCACCAACTATAGCTGGGCAAGAGGCACGCTAATCAGATGAGTGACATTTTACTATCCGGATTGGATATCACCCACCATATCCATCATCGTCCTATTTTGGACAAGGTGTCACTGACGATGTCACGCGGTGATTTCATCACGATTGTTGGGCCCAATGGTGCTGGGAAATCAACCCTTATCAAGGTGTTAACGGGCTTGATTACCCCTGATCAGGGACAGGTGGTGCGTGGCGATGGCGTTAAGATTGGGTATGTGCCGCAAAAAATGAATAGCGAGGCGAGCCTGCCTTTGACCGCACGCCGTTTCATCACGCTGAACCAGCCCTCATTAGCGCGGTTTGATGAAGTCGTGGCTGATAATGGGATTGCCCCCTTGCTTGATAAACAGATGCGTCACCTCTCTGGCGGGGAATGGCAGAGAGTGCTGCTCGCGCGGGCCTTAATGGATGAGGTCGATGCCATTATTCTGGATGAGCCAGCGCAGAATCTTGACCTGACAGGGCAGATGCAATTCTACCAGCGCCTTGATGCCATTCATCAAACAAGGGGCATTGCGATTTTGATGGTCAGCCATGATTTACATATGGTGATGGCCTCGACCAAACAGGTGGTCTGTCTTTATCATCATATTTGCTGTTCTGGCGCGCCACAGGCGGTGACAAAAGACCCCGAATTTGAAAAATTATTTGGCCAAGATATGGCGGCCATGATGGCGATTTATCACCATCAGCATGATGCGCATCACGATCACCACCATCATCATGATCACCTTTGTGACCATCACAGCGCGCATGGCGAAGGATAAGGCGCGATGTTTGTTGATTTGCTAACGTCTGATTTTGTGTTGCGCGCGCTTATGGCCGGCTTTCTTATCGCAGTCATGTGCGGGGTGATGGGATGTTTTGTTGTCTGGCGCCGCATGGCCTATTTTGGGGATTCCTTATCGCATAGTGCTTTGCTCGGTATTGCCATCGGCCTTGCCACAGGTTTGACGCAGATGGGCGGTATCATACTTATCTGTTTGCTATTTTCAGGCCTGCTTTTATGGCTGTCTCATCGTGATGTGCTCACAACTGATAGCTTGCTTGGTATCTTGGCACATGGCGCCTTGTCATTTGGGATGGTGCTACTTAGCCTGCTTAATATCAGGGTGGATCTGCATGCGCTGTTATTTGGTGATATCTTGATGGTATTGCCGCATGATTTGGGGATGCTAGCTGCTGGGGCGGGTCTGGTCCTTGGGGTATTATGGCGGTTTTGGGCCCCCTTGATCCTGATGACCATCAATGATCAGCTGGCCAAAGCCGAAGGCGTGCCAATCCTGCTGATGCAGATCATCTTGCTGTTCGTGATGACTGTCACTGTCGCGCTATCTGTTCAGGTGGTCGGGATTTTACTCATCACCTCTTTCCTCATCATACCAGCTGCGACAGCACGGCCCTTTGCGCGCTCGCCTGAAATCATGGCAGCGCTAGCAGTCGTGATCGCATTGTGCGCAGTTGTAGCAGGCATCATCGCATCATTGCTTGCAGATACACCGACAGGCCCGACTATTGTTGCTAGCCTAGCCTGTCTATTTGCGATAAGCGCTGTTACATCGCCCTTATTATCACGCGGGCGCTAGATCACCTCATAAGCAAATGAGGCATCACCGCCAAGTAAATCATCGAGCAATGAGAAATCAGTGATGACATTACTGCCGCC
>WTJA01000065.1 GCA_011524995.1 Alphaproteobacteria bacterium
ATGAGCTTTGCGCTCTTCTTCCTTGGTGAATATGCCAATATGATTTTGATGTCAGCAATGACAACAATCTTGTTCCTAGGCGGCTGGTTACCACCGCTTGATATTGCACCGCTTAACTGGATCCCAGGGCCTTTATGGTTCATCATCAAGATTTGCTTGGTGTTGTTCGTCTTCTTATGGGTGCGTGCCACAACACCACGCTATCGCTATGACCAGCTAATGCGTCTTGGTTGGAAGGTGTTCCTGCCGTTCTCACTAATTTGGGTTGTTTTGACAGCAGGCTTTTTGCTTGCCACAGACAATCTGCCACCTTTTATGAGCTAGAGGTAAGATAGTCATGCAATTAGTAATGAATGCTGTTCGTTCGTTTCTGCTGCTAGAACTAGCACGCGGTCTCGCATTGACGCTGAAATATTTCTTTAAGCCAAAGGTGACACTCAATTATCCTTACGAAAAAGGGTATCTTTCACCTCGTTTCCGCGGTGAGCATGCATTGCGTCGTTATCCAAATGGCGAAGAACGTTGTATTGCTTGTAAATTATGCGAAGCGGTTTGTCCGGCACAGGCGATTACGATTGAAGCTGAGCCGCGTGATGATGGTAGCCGCCGCACCACACGCTATGACATTGATATGACAAAATGCATTTATTGCGGTTTTTGTCAGGAAGCTTGTCCTGTTGATGCGATTGTTGAAGGTCCGAATTTTGAATTTGCGACTGAGACACGCGAAGAACTCTATTACGACAAAGATAAATTGCTTGCCAATGGTGACAGGTGGGAAACAGAGATTGCCCGTAACCTGGCCGCTGATGCGAAATGGCGCTAGGCCAATAGGTGGGGTGAAAGGCTAATTTTCATGGTTGAAACAATCTTTTTCTATCTCTTTGCTCTGATAACCTTGGCCTCTGGTCTTATGGTTGTCACAGCACGTAACCCGGTGCATTCCGTTCTGTTCCTGATCCTGGCATTCTTTAACGCCGCAGGTTTGTTCGTGATGCTAGGCGCTGAATTCTTAGCGATGCTTCTGGTTGTGGTGTATGTCGGCGCTGTTGCCGTGTTATTCCTGTTTGTCGTGATGATGCTTGATATTAATTTTGCTGAATTACGTGAAGGATTTCAGAAATATATGCCGCTCGGCCTGGCTGTGGGCGGTGTTTTGCTGGCTGAAATTTTTATCACTGTGTTTGCGCGGTCTTCGATGGAAACGACCATCCCCGTGATGGACGGGCCGCATAATACAGCGGCCATCGGCCTCGTTCTGTACACAGATTATGTCTATCTATTCCAACTAGCTGGCTTGATTTTGCTCGTTGCGATGATTGGCGCAATTACCTTGACATTGCGGAAGCGTGAAGGCGTGCGTCGTCAGGTTATCGCAGATCAAAATGCACGCAAACGTGCGGATTCTATCTCACTTGTGAATGTGCCAACAGGCCAAGGCGCCGGTCCAGGCGAAGGGAAGTAAGTCACATGCTTGAAATATCACTCGCCCATTATCTGTCTGTTGCCGCTATTTTGTTCACATTTGGTGTGCTAGGCATTTTTATTAACCGTAAGAACGTCATCACTATCTTGATGTCTATTGAGCTTATTTTGCTTGCGGTGAATATTAACCTTGTTGCGTTCTCAGCCTATGCTGGTGAGCTCACAGGTCAGATTTTCTCTCTGTTTATTTTGACTGTTGCTGCTGCAGAAGCCGCGATTGGTCTTGCAATTCTTGTGATTTTCTTCCGTAACCGCGGTTCGATTGCGGTGGAAGATGTCAATGTGATGAAAGGCTAGGGGACAGGCTATGTATCACGCTATCGTCTTTTTACCGCTTTTGGGCGCGTTGCTTGCGGGTTACTTCTCGCTTAGCCATCGTCATGCGGCATCTGCTGCTGTTGCGATTGGCGGTGTGGTAGGCTCGTTGCTTCTATCAATCATCGCGTTCTTCGATGTCGCTGTTGGGGGCAATGCCCAAACAGTTGATATTGCGCGTTGGATTGTTTCTGGTGACTTTGATGCCAGCTGGGCCCTGCGCTATGACACGCTAACAGCGGTAATGTTGATTGTTGTCACGGGTGTTTCATCTTGTGTGCATATCTATTCAGTTGGGTATATGCATCATGACCCGGCACGCGGTCGCTTTATGGCTTATTTGAGCCTTTTCACTTTTGCAATGTTGATGTTGGTTACAGCTGATAACCTTGTTCAGCTATTCTTCGGATGGGAAGGTGTTGGTGTTGCCTCTTATCTCCTCATTGGGTTCTGGTATCACAAGGAATCAGCGCATACAGCGGCGATGAAAGCCTTTGTGGTGAACCGTGTTGGTGACTTTGGCTTTGCGCTTGGTATTCTCGCGGTATTTGCGTTGTTTGGTACCGTCCAGTTTGATGAGATTTTCAAATTAGCGCCAGCAATGGCTGATACCCAAGTTATGTTCCTTGGCTTCTCAGTGCCAGCATTGGAACTTGTCTCAATTTTATTATTCATCGGTGCGATGGGTAAATCAGCGCAATTAGGCTTGCATACCTGGTTGCCTGATGCAATGGAAGGCCCAACACCTGTGTCTGCGCTTATTCATGCTGCGACAATGGTGACAGCTGGTGTCTTTATGGTGTGCCGCCTGTCACCTGTTATCGAATATGCACCGGTTGCCCTTGATATCATCACGATTGTAGGCGCGCTAACAGCTATCTTCGCGGCAACGGTTGGCATGACACAATTTGATATTAAGCGCGTGATTGCTTATTCAACTTGTTCACAGCTCGGCTATATGTTCTTTGCTGCGGGCGTCTCAGCCTATCCTGCTGCGATGTTCCATCTGACAACGCATGCCTTCTTCAAAGCGCTTTTGTTCTTAGGGGCAGGCTCTGTTATTCATGCGCTATCAGATGAACAAGATCTGCGGAAGATGGGTGGTATCTGGCGACAGGTGCCTGTGACTTATGCCATGATGTGGATTGGCTCGCTCGCTTTGGCTGGCTTCCCCTTCTTTGCTGGGTTCTATTCAAAAGATATGATCCTAGAAGCTGCCTTTGCCGCTCATACAGGCGTTGGGCAACTGGCATTCTGGCTTGGCTGTGCCGCCGCGCTTCTCACAGCGTTTTATAGCTGGCGTCTTCTCATCATGGCCTTCCATGGTACGCCGCGCGCTTCTGCTGATGTGATGTCACATGTGCATGAATCACCAAAGGTGATGTTGCTACCACTTGTGCCATTGGCGCTTGGTGCTATCTTTGCTGGTTTTGTTGGCTATGAGATGTTTGTCGGGCACGATTATCAGCAATTCTGGGGTGATGCGATCTTCATTTTGCCAGAGCATCAAGCAATGGAAAATGCGCATCATGTGCCGAAATGGGTGAAGTTACTGCCTATTTTCCTCGCCGCTTCTGGTGTGGCTTTGGCCTATCTTGCCTATAGCATGATGCCATCAATTCCGGGGAAAGTGGTGTCTTTATTTAAGCCAGTACATAACTTCTTCTTTAATAAGTGGTATTTCGATGAGCTTTATGACGCGATCTTCGTAAAGCCATCTGTGAAGATTGGTGCCCTGCTATGGCAGCGCGGTGATAAGGCGACAATTGATGGCTTTGGTCCTGATGGGATCACAGCGATGGTGTTGCGGATTTCGCAATCAGCCTCGCGCCTACAATCTGGCTATGTCTATCACTACGCCTTTGCGATGATGATTGGTATCGTCGTACTTCTATCTTGGTATTTTAGCGGTTTCGGGGGAAATTAGGATGATGGCTGATTGGCCTATTCTATCACTAGTAACATTCATGCCATTGGTTGGTGTGGTGTTCTTGCTTATGATTCGTTCCTCTGGCCCGGCGGCAGATGAAAATGCCCGCCTTGTTGCCATTTGGACATCTGGTTTTACATTTATCGTCTCTTTATTGTTGTTGTTCGGCTTTGATAGCAGCCAAAGCGGTTATCAATTCGAAGAATTTGCGACATGGATTGAGGGCACAGGTATTAACTACCATATGGGGGTAGATGGGCTTTCAATGCCATTCATTCTGCTCTCTACCTTCTTGACGCCTTTTGCCATTCTAGCAAGCTGGAAAGCTATCACAAATCGCGTGCGTGAATATATGATCGCCTTCTTGGTCCTTGAGACCATGATGATCGGCATGTTTGCTTCGCTTGATATGTTGATGTTCTACCTGTTCTTCGAAGGTGTGCTTATTCCCATGTTCCTCATCATTGGGGTATGGGGCGGCCCGCGCCGTGTTTATGCCGCGTTTAAGTTCTTCTTATATACGCTGGCAGGCTCTGTTTTGATGCTCGTATGTATGCTGACCATGTATGCAATGGCCGGCACAACAGATATTCCGCAATTAGCAGCTTTTAGCTTCGCGCCCTCATTGCAAACCTGGTTGTTCCTTGGCTTCTTTGCCTCCTTCGCTGTGAAAGTGCCAATGTGGCCCGTTCATACCTGGTTGCCTGATGCGCACGTAGAAGCGCCAACAGCTGGGTCTATGATCTTGGCTGGTGTTCTGTTGAAGATGGGCGGTTACGGGTTCTTGCGGTTCTCACTACCCATGTTCCCTGATGCCTCGGCTTATTTCGCGCCTTACATCTTTGGCTTGTCTGTGATTGCTGTGATTTATACATCACTTGTGGCGCTTGCTCAGTCAGATATGAAGAAGCTGATTGCTTATTCATCTGTGGCACATATGGGCTTCGTGACCATCGGTATCTTCTCATTGAATGAGCAGGGTGTGGCTGGCGCCATGTTCCAGATGATCAGCCACGGTCTTGTCTCTGCTGCTTTGTTCTTCTGTGTGGGCGTGGTTTATGACCGTCTGCATACCAGAGATATTGACGCTTATGGCGGCGTTGCTGATTCAATGCCGCGCTATGCGGCGTGGTTCATGTTGATGATGATGGCATCTGTTGGTTTGCCAGGCACATCTGGCTTTGTTGGCGAGATGCTTGTGCTTGTTGGCGCATGGCAGGCCGCGAGCTGGGTTGCCGTTTTTGCAGCCACAGGCCTGATTTTAGGCGCAGCATATATGTTATGGCTGTATCGCCGTGTTGTCTTTGGCCGCGCTGTAAAACGCTCTGTGATTGATATGCCTCGTCTGGAAGGGCGGGAGACCTTTATCTTTGTGCCGCTCACAATCCTTGTGATTTGGTTTGGTGTTTATCCATCATCCTTACTTGATGTGATGGCTGTTTCAATCACTGATTTGCTTGCCCAAATGGAATTTGGCGCGCAAACAGCCTCAGCTCTGAAGTAAGAGGGGAATATTATGTCGTTTTCATTTGATAGCCTCTATTTCGCATTACCAGAATTGATTCTGGCCGCTGCGGCCTTATTGCTTGTGCTTGTTGTTGCCTATGGCGGCGAAGGTCAGGCGAACCGTGTGCGTGTGAAGCGCCTGACACTTGGTACCTATGCGATCGCCTTGGTGTCTGTTTATGCCATTGGCCCACAATCAGCTGTGATTTTGAATGATTTGTTTGCTGTCTCAGCTGTTACGCATTTCATGAAGCTTCTCGTGTTGCTTGGTGCCATGGCCGCCACATGGATGGTTGAAGATAGATGGGGCGAAGGCTTAGAGCGTCCTGAATATAACTTGCTGGTGTTGTTGGCGACATTAGGCATGTTGCTCATGATTTCAGCCAATGACCTCATGTCACTTTACATGGGGCTTGAGATGCAATCCTTGCCGCTTTATGTCATCGCTGCGATGCGCACCAAGTCAGTAAAATCATCAGAAGCCGGCTTGAAGTACTTCCTTCTTGGCGCATTGTCATCTGGTATGCTGCTATATGGTGCGTCTTTCGTCTATGGCTACACAGGTTCTACGAATTTCGGCGAGATTGCGGCAGCCTTATCATCAGGTGCTTCAACAGGCCTGATTATCGGTATGGTCTTTTTGCTTTCTGGTTTGGCGTTCAAAATTTCAGCCGCGCCATTCCATATGTGGACACCAGATGTGTATGAAGGCGCGCCAACACCGGTGACAGCCTTGTTTGCGATTGCCCC
>WTJA01000040.1:0-29359 GCA_011524995.1 Alphaproteobacteria bacterium
GAAATTTAGTCTTCGAGATGCCCAAGATAGCGTTCGGCATCAAGGGCTGCCATACATCCCATACCAGCCGCTGTTACAGCTTGGCGATAAATTTTATCAACGCAATCACCAGCGGCAAACACGCCTTCAACAGAGGTCAGGGTGGTGCCAGTTGTCACTGAAATATAACCCTCATCATCAAGGGTAATGGCCCCTTTAAAGGGCGCAGTAGCGGGGTCATGACCGATCGCAACAAACAAGCCATCTGCCTTAATCACCTCATCTGCCTCGCCAGTGGTAGAGGCCAAACGAACTGATGTCACGCCGCTATCATCACCGAGCACTTCATGAACGGTGCGATTCCAGGCCATGGTAATTTTGGGGTGTTTGAGCAATCTATCTTGCATAATCTGCTCAGCACGCAGACTGTCACGGCGATGCACCAAGGTGACGGACGAACAAATATTTGCCAGATAGAGCGCTTCTTCAACAGCTGTGTTCCCGCCACCAACAACGACCACATCCTTGTCACGGAAGAAGAAACCGTCACATGTGGCGCAGGCTGAGACGCCGCGCCCATTAAAGGCTTGCTCTGATTCTAGGCCTAACCATTTAGCCTGCGCCCCTGTGGCGATAATGACAGCATCAGCTGTAACCGTCTTGCCGCCATCAGTGTGAAGCGTGAAAGGACGCTTGGTAAAATCAACTGATGTGATGATATCATATTCGATGTGAGTGCCGACATTGATGGCTTGCGCTTCCATTTGCTGCATGAGCCAGGGGCCTTGCACGGCCTCAGCAAAGCCAGGATAATTCTCAACATCTGTTGTAATCGTCAACTGCCCACCTGGTTGCAGACCTGTATAAATCACCGGTGACATATTGGCTCTGGCGGCATAGATAGCGGCGGTATAACCTGCGGCACCTGCGCCAATGATAACAATTTTGTGATGTGTGTCTGACATTGACAAACCTATGGATAGTCGTACTTACTGATCGAAATTCTGGAAAACAAGCTATGCCTGTTAGCCCCATCATCAGGTCATTCTCCTAGATGTCAAGGACGTTTCCGCCAAATGATATACACCATGATAAAAAGACCTCTTTTGCCCTCTTTATTCGCCTTACTCATGCTATGCGCACCTACTGCCTTGGCAGATAGCGGCCCTATCATCTGGCAAAAAGGAAAGGCTATTCAAGGCGGGCTCATGATCTTGAAATTAGCCCCGCAAATTAGCGCACGCTTGGATGACAAACCCCTGCCGCAAAGCCCGCAAAACATCATATCATTTGGCTTTCACCGCGATGATGAGGCAACAGTGACGTTATCGCTTCAGCAAGACAATGGCAGCCTCACCACGCATCTCTATACCCCGCACATTCGCAGCTATCAGACACAATCTATCTCTGGCCTGCCTGGTAAATATGTCTCGCCCCCTGACGAAGTGCTAGCGCGCATTGCGCGAGATGCGGAAGCTGTCAAGCGAGCCCGCGCGCTCACATCTTATCAGGATGCCTTCGCACATGAGGGGTTTTTATGGCCCGCTAATGGGACAGTGACTGGCGTCTATGGCTCGCAACGCATCTTAAATGGCAAACCGCGCGCGCCACATTATGGCATTGATATCGCTGCGCCGCGCGGCACCCCTGTCATCGCACCGGCTGATGGTGAAATCACGCTTGCTGATGATTTATATTATACTGGCGGCACGCTTATCATTGATCATGGGCTTGGCATTTCCTCGACGATGCTTCATCTCGACACATTATCTGTGACCGTGGGTGATAGCGTCTCAGCAGGCGAGCGCATTGGCACTGTTGGATCATCGGGACGGTCCACTGGCCCGCATTTAGATTGGCGCCTAAATTGGTACCAAAAGCGACTAGACCCGCAATATGCCCTCGACCTCTTGCCTGCCAACGCCTCACCAACAAAGTAATCTTGGGCTAACATTCACTCGTAAGACAAACAACACCAAAGAAAAGAGGGTTGTTATGCGTGTTCCTTATCTCCTATCTGCTATCATGCTTGGTCTATTCTGGGGCACCCCTGCCGCGGCTGACAGCTATGAGCTTGAATATCGGGTGCAGTGGGGTAACAGCTTTCTCGGGCGCACCATCGCGAATTGGACATTCACAGATGACAGCTATGAGCTATCTGGCACCGCGAAATCAGAAGGCGCGCTGTCTTTATTCTATGCGTTTGAAGGGCAGAATCAGCTACAGGGTCAGATTAAGGATGGGGCCTATCTGCCAACGGCTTTTGCGTCACAATCATCTTATAATGATGATGCCTATGATGTGATGGTGAGCTGGCAAGAGGCCAACGACACCCCGCTTTATGAGGTAACACCCGCCCCAGATCTAGAAGAGGTGTATCCGCTTGATGAAGCAAGCTTAACAGATGTGATTGACCCCTTTAGCGCGATGCTTCAAGCGTTAGAGAGCCTGAAAGCCACAGGCTCTTGCGATGGCACCTATCGGTTATTTGATGGCCGCCGACGTTCAGATTTCACCTTGGTAGATTTAGGAACAGCAACGATTGAAGCGGACCGTCCCTGGTCTTATGCGGGGGATGTTGTGATTTGCGGGGCGGCCAATGAGCTTTTGGGCGGGCACCGCCGCGATAGCGATTATGACCCAGAAGAAGCGCCCGATTATGAACGGGTGCAAATCTCAGTGGCAGAGGTTGCGACAGGGCGCTGGATGCCTGTGCGTATCGAAGTTTCCAACTTTTTTGGTAATGTGATCGTACGCCTGAATGTAAGAGACTCAAAAATCTAAATCAGACATCTGATTATTTTCGTCTTGACGCCAAGACATCTCCTCCATATTTTTTTCTCAACTTTGGTTCTAGCAACTTGTTGCTAGATGAAAAGGGAACATGGTGCGTCATGAAGAATGACAATGCCATGGCTGCCCCCGCAACTGTAAGCGGCGAGCAATGCTGGCACACGCCACTGTCTTTCTAGGGACCAGAAAGGTGGGAAGGCCCAGCAGCGCAACGACCCGCAAGCCAGGAGACCTGCCAGAGTGATCACCCAGTCGGATTGCGGGGCGCGATCAGGACGGCGGACACTCCGCGATGGTGACATTCACCGTCGCTGGCATTTTATCCAACGACAAAAATGAAGATGATGGTCATGAGACAGGCGTAATGCGTGTTTTGTGCCATGCAATGTAAATGAGTTGGGTATTATGACACGCATGTCCAAACTAGCCGCGCCTATCATGGTGGCAGGCCTCACTTTCGCGGTAACAACGAACACAAAGGCGGATGATAACACTGTTCCCTATCTTACAATTGATAAAACAGTCACAACTGCCAATTTTACAGAACAGAAATTAACCGATGTTTTAACATCTACCACAGTCATCACACAGGAGGAGATTGCTGCGTCAAACGCCTACAGTGTGGCAGATATTGTCGGCAATACACCTGGCGTTGAAGTATCTCGCAATGGTGGCCCTGGTACAGTGACCTCATTCTTTTTACGTGGTCAGGCTTCTATCAACCTTGTGATTATGGTTGATGGCGTGCGCTCGCAGACAAATGCCCTTGCTACCGTGAAAGCTGTAGATATTCCTCTATCTGAAGTTGAGCAAATTGAAATTATTCGCGGTAATGCGGGTGCCCTTTATGGCGAAGCGGCCATTGGTGGTGTGATTAATATCATCACCAAGAAGGGTAAAGGGGCACCAAAGGCAACGGCCTCTGTCTCCTATGGCAGCCGCAATACGAAAGAGGCTGTCGCTTCTTATGGCGGCGTGAGCAACGGCACGAGCTACATCCTTAATGTCTCCGATTATTCGACAGATGGATTTTCGGCTATTAACACAAGCAAAAAACCAACAGCGAATCCTGATAAGGACAGCACAAAACGTAAATCACTTCATGTAGCTGCTAGCCGCTATGTTTCAGATAATGTTGAAATTGGCGCCAGCTTCCGCAAATCTGAAACAGATGCAGAATATGATTCAGGTACCGCCTTTGACTTAGCGACTGATACCCATTTGCTTAAGACAAAAAGTGACGATTTATCTGGTTTTGTGACCTACACAAAGGGAGATTGGTCTAATCGCCTCACCATTACAGAATCAGATTTGGGATACCGCGATTTCAAAAACGGTGCGCCAGCATCCTTCAATGCTGTTATCGATGCTGACCAGACAAATGTGCGTTACCTAACCACATATAACTTCACAACAGAAAACGCGTATCATCAACTATCTGGCGGCATTGAGACAACATCATCAAGCTACACAAATGATGGTGACAATCATAAACGAAAGCAGGCTGGCACCTTTGCCGGCTATAACGGCAATTTCAATAAGGCGGATATTCAATTGAACATCCGTGAGGATGAAATCAAAGCCATTGATAGTTCAACTATCAAAAATGAAGCTCAAAGCTATCTTGTCGGCGCTGGCTATTACATCCGTGATGATCTGAAGGTTGCAGCCAGCCAATCAACAGGCTTCCGCGCGCCATCAAATGAAGAACTTTTCGGGTATGGTGGTTATGATAAACTGAAGGCAGAAGAACATATCTCGCAAGAGGCCAGCCTGTCATATTTTGGCTCAGACATCTATTCCCATGTTACTTATTTTGTGACAGAAACCGATAATGCTATTGTTTATGATAGCTCCGCTTCGACCTGTGTTTGGCCAGCCACACGTTGTTATTTCAACGTACCGCAGCTACAAAATAAAGGCACCGAGCTCTTCGTTGAGACAAATATCAGCGAAGTGAATGTGCAAGCGAGCATGGTGCTTCAGAATCCAAAGAATCGTCAAACAGGCAAGCAGGCACTGAAGCGCGCAAAACGCTATGGCACAGTCAAATTATCGACCACTTATGGCGACTACGACATTCGCAGCACAATCACCTCAACAGGTGAAAAGTTGGGAGTCAGTGATGCCAAAATTTCGGGTTACACAAAAATTGACATGGGCATTAGCCGCGCTTTGCGTGAAGACATCAAACTTGACCTCAGCGTTGAGAATTTAACAGATGTCGAATATGAAAATACAGCGACCTACAATACAGCAGGGCGCAGCATCTTTTTGACGCTGACATATACACCATAATAGGTGAGCTAAATTGGGAAGGGACAAAATGATTGTCACCCCACCACAATTCAATCTTTCAACCAGAGCTATCTTATCGATGGCTCTGGCCCTTATCTTAATGTCTATAGCCATACCGCAAAAGGCTTTTGCAACACAGAAGCCTCGCGTTGTATCCATGAATTTATGCACCGACCAGCTTGTCTTGCTCCTTGCTGATCCGGAACAAATTATCTCGCTTTCCTATTTATCTCATGATGAGAGAAGCTCTGTTTATGCAGAGGAGGCCGTTGCCTATCCGACAAATCGAGGCTTGGCGGAGGAAGTTTACATCCTAAAACCAGATGTGATTGTAACGGGAACCTATTCTAATTGGACAGCTTCTTCGATGCTAGAACAACTTGGCATGCGAGTGGAGCGTTTTGAGCCTGCTTATCAATTCTCAGATATCACAGCCAATATCAAAGCGATGGGTGAGCTGTTACATCAATCTGACAAAGCCGACCAAATTATAGCCGAATTTGATGCACGACTAGCCGATTTTCAAACCGATCCTGCGGTTCAGCCACGCGCGGCCCTTTATGCCGCAAATGGTTATACCTCAGGCAAATCATCCATCGCCCATCATATTCTAGTCGCGGCAGGCTTTCGCAATATTGGCGCCGAACTTGGCTATGATTATGGCGCAAAATTAGCTATAGAGTCACTCCTCATGACGTCTCCTGACCTTATCGTAACGAATCCGCCAGGCTTTGGTCATGCGAAAGCAGAAGAGATGACACGCCATCCCGCTTTGGACTATTTTCAAAAAAATATGCCAACTGAGGTCACAACAAACAAAAATTGGGTTTGTGATACACCACTAGTTTTAGATGCTGTTGCAGAACTTACCACATTGCGTGAAGCGATGGCGCGCCCCCTTACACAGAAGGAAGGTTCGCAATGAAACAGACCTCTCTGCTGCTTATGCTAAGTCTTCTCATCTTCCTATTAGGGGCGGTGTCTGTTGTGATTGGTCCGGCTGATGTGACATTAGGGGCTAGTCTGACAGCACTAATACAAGATGATGGGGGCCCGTTGACAATTGTGATGCGTGAAATTCGCCTGCCACGCATGTTACTTGCCATATTTGTTGGCTTTAGCCTTGGCCTATCAGGTGCCGCGATGCAGGGCTATCTGCGAAATCCACTAGCAGAGCCTGGTCTGTTGGGGGTATCTGGCTCGGCATCTCTTGGCGCTGTCTTAGCATTGCAAACAGGCTTTGCCGCCACTGCCTTTTATATTCTACCTCTCTCTGCCATTACAGGCGCGCTGCTATGCGCGCTGATCTTATTGGTTATCTCAGGGAAAAGCCGCTCTATCCTCGCTCTTATTTTATCAGGTGTGGCCGTGTCTGCGCTGGCAGGCTCTTTCACATCGCTCGTACTAAACCTCTCTCCCAATCCATGGGCAGCCTCAGAAATCATGTTTTGGATGATGGGCTCACTTGCCAATACCTCATTCAACCATATTTGGCTTGCCTTACCGTTAATGGTTATTGGCTGGACGTCCCTCTTATTGACAGGGAAAGCCATCGATGCCCTGACCTTAGGAGAAGATGCCGCTGCCTCGTTGGGCATTAATCTTCGCCGTTTGCGATTGCAGGTAATCATTGGCACGTCCTTTGCCGTTGGGGCAGCAACCGCTGTGGCGGGCGCCATTGGTTTTGTTGGCCTTGTTATCCCTCATATTCTTCGCCCGTTAGTTGGCTCACATCCTAGTCGGCTTTTGCTTGCCTCTGGGCTTGGCGGGGCTGCTCTTGTCTTAACCACTGATATCATTGTGCGCGTTATTGTGCCTTCACAAGACCTCAAATTAGGGGTCATTATGGCATTGATTGGTGCCCCGTTATTTTTGCATCTGATTTTCACAACAGGGCGGAAAGAGTCATGACAAATCTAATTGTTGAAAATCTCTCAGTGACGCGCAATGGACGCCCTGTTTTGCAGGATATCTCCTTCACAGCACAGGCTGGGGAATTCATCGGGCTGATTGGGCCTAACGGCACCGGCAAAACAACGCTCATGCGTGCCATGCTCGGCCTATTGCCACATACAGGGCGGTGTAATTTGTCATCCTTATCTGCTGATGCAAAAGCGAAGTTGGTGAGCTGGCTGCCGCAGGCACGAGATGTCGCTTGGCCGATGAGTGTCTCATCGCTTGTTGCCCTTGGACGGCAACCTCATGCCCGCAGTGCGAAGGAGAATGAAGCCGCTGTCACTGATGCGCTTGCGGCAATGGAATTAACAGACCTTGCCGAACGGCCCGCAACTGAATTATCTGGCGGTGAGACAGCGCGTGCTTTGATAGCGCGGTGCCTAGCACAAGATACAGGCCTATTCATGGCTGACGAGCCACTTGCTGGGTTGGATATGGCGCATCAATTAAGTGTCTGTGAGCTATTGTCACAGCGGGTGCAGAATGGTCGCCTCATAGTCACATCTATCCATGACATTGGATTAGCATCCCGCTTTTGCACACGCTTTATCCTACTTGGCAACCAGCGCATTTTAGCAGATGGCCCACCGCAGGAAATTATGGCGCATCCCTCCTTTGCGGACATCTTTGGTATCGACCCCCTATTTGCCGAAACAGATGCTGGCCCTATCTTTATGCCATGGAGACGTCGCGCCTAGTTGCGGAAAGACACTATGAGTGAGAAACATATCTTTATCTTCGGCCTAGGCTATGTCGGCCAACATCTAGCGCACAGCCTCGCAAAGGATGGCTGGCAAATCACAGGCACAACGAGGGACCCCGCGCGCCTCGCCCCGCTCCTGCCCGCTGACTGGACCATTTTGCCTTTCAACCAAGACGAGCCTGTCCCAGAAATAGAAAGCCACCTCGCCACAGCCACACATCTCTTGACCACCATCTCTGCTATTGGTGGGTTTGATCCTGTTCTGGCACAACATGAAGCAGAGGTGAGCCGTTTCACAGGATGGGTCGGCTATGTATCTGCGACATCTGTTTATCCTGATCAAAAAGAAGGCTTTGTCGATGAGAGCGTACCAGCGGCCCCCGCCACGAAACGCGGGCAGGCACGCTTGGAAGCAGAGCAAGGTTGGCAAGCGGCTTGTCAGGCTGAGATTTTGCGTGTGGCAGGCATTTATGGGCCAGGACGAAGCGCCATTCGGTCTCTTTTAGATGGCACGGCACGTATCATCGAGAAAGAGGGCCAGAAATCAAATCGTATTCATCTAAGCGATATCACATCTATCATTACAGCTGCCATGGCGAAGCCACGTCCAGGGCGGATTACCAATCTCTGTGATCATGAGCCAGCCGCGCAGGGAGATGTCGTTCGCTATGCCGCATCCCTATTACAAGTCCCGCCCCCAGAGCCTATTGCCTTTGAGGACGCTGACCTCACCCCAATGGCGCGCTCCTTTTATGTCTCAAACAGACAATTGCGATCTGCCATTGTTGGACCTGAATTAGGTGTCACCTTGCAATACCCCACCTATCGCGAGGGATTGCGCGCGCTGTTAGAAAGCGAAGTCAAAGCGACGAAACCATAATCTCTCTCGATTAACCACTAATTGTGAATAGATGGCGCAAGAGACCCTGACTGATAACGCGTGGCCATTTCGCTCAATGGCAGAGGCGCGATCTTACCAGCATGCCCGGCTGTGCCAAAACGCTCAAACCGGTCAACACATAACGCTTCCATCGCCTCTGACGCTGGTTTCATAAATTTCCGCAAATCAAATTCTGACTTCGATGTTTGGGCCACTTTGCGGATAGCACCTGCCATGGCAAGGCGGCAATCTGTATCAATATTCACCTTCCGCACACCAGACCGGATCCCGCGCTCAATTTCGGCGAGTGGCACACCATAGGTTTGCTTCATCTCACCCCCAAATTCGTTGAAAATCTCTTGCAATTCCTGTGGCACAGAGGATGACCCATGCATCACCAGATGCGTGTTTGGCAATTTGGCATGAATGGCTTCAATCACATGCATGGCAAGAATATCACCATCAGGCTGGCGCGTGAATTTATAGGCGCCATGGCTTGTCCCCATCGCTATGGCTAGCGCATCAACTGACGTCTCTTTGACAAAGCGCACCGCTTCATCTGGATCTGTCAGTAACTGCTCTTCAGACAACACACCATCGGCGCCATGGCCATCTTCTTTATCGCCTTGCCCTGTTTCAAGCGAGCCAAGAACCCCTAACTCACCTTCAATTGAGGCGCCTCTTGCATGTGCCATCGCAGCGACTTTGGCCGTGATACCGGCATTATAGTCATAAGAGGCTGGCGTTGCGCCATCTTCTTCCAAAGAGCCATCCATCATCACCGAGGTAAAACCATAATCAAGGGCGGTCTCACAGGTCGTGAGTGAATTGCCATGATCTTGATGCATGCAGAGCGGAATATGCGGATACATCTCGGCTAGCCCTTTGATCAAATGTTGCAAGATGAGGTCACCCGCATAAGCTCTGGCGCCACGTGAGGCTTGCAAAATCACTGGCGAGTTGGTGCGATCAGCTGCGCGCATAATGGCAAGCCCTTGTTCCATATTATTAATGTTAAAGGCTGGCACACCGAAATCATGTTCTGCGGCATAGTCCAAAAGCTGACGTAATGTGATCATCATGGGAAAAATCTCCTACAAGGCCGGTTAGGATGGGGAATGCGTGGATGGCAGCAAAGGCGCAAGCTGGTCTGCTGAACCAAATAATAACGGGGTGCGCTGATGCAAAGATGTCACTGCCATATCCAAAATGGGCGCCTCACCATTGCTGGCAACGCCGCCGGCGGCTTCGATGAGGAAGGCAATCGGGTTGGCTTCATAGACAAGGCGCAAACGCCCTTGTGCATAGGCAGGGCGCGAATCTGCTGGATATAGAAAGATACCGCCGCGCCGGAAAATGCGATATGCATCTGCCACAAGCGAGCCAATCCAGCGCATATTCGATGTCTCTTTGCCCGCTCCATAAATGGCATCATCGATAAATTCGGCAATTTTCGGATGCCAATAAGCGGCATTTGAGGCATTAATTGCAAATTCTGAAGCCTGGCGGGGAATCACGACATCCCATGTCATTTTCACAAAGGCCTTATCAGGCGTTAACGCAAAGGCCGCAACCTCTTTGCCGAAGCTTAAGAGCAACACCGTCTGCGGCCCATAGATGAAAAAGCCAGCCGCCAGTTGCTCACGGCCAAGTGGTGGCAAGTTATCTGTGATTGTATCAGCGGGGAAAATCGAGAAAATCGTCCCAATCGAAGCATTTGTATCAATATTTGATGAGCCATCTAGGGGATCTGAGGCCACAGCCAATTCGCCAGCCTCATCAAAACAAAGGGGCTCTGCCTCTTCTTCAGAGAAATAATACCCCACACCCGCATCTTGCAAGGCCGCTTGGATAAGGCGGTCTGCCAGAATATCTAGCTGTTTCTGATCATCGCCATCTTCATTAACAGACCCTGCCACCGCCCCAAGCGACATTTGCCCTGACATATGGGCGGGCAAGCCATTTTGTGCCGCCAAATCAGCAATATGTATGGCAGCCTCAGCCAAGGACGAAATCGTAGTCGCTAAGGCTGGAGATGCTGTATTTGCCAGTAGGTAATCATTGAGGATCATTGCCTCTGCCTCTCTAATTAGTCAGATAAAGTGAATAAAAAAACCCGGTAGAAGTTTCTACCGGGTTTCTGTGTCGGTTTTGTGATACAGCGCTAGGCTGTGTCATGATGGGTGCCAGTCATAGACGGCCCTCCGTCATTCAAATTTGTAATGCTACTCTCTATTACCTAGTAAACGCACAAGGAACAAGAACATATTGATGAAATCTAGATAGAGCGTTAAAGCGCCAAAGATAGATTTGCGTGTTGCTGTTGCTGTGTCATCACCCGCGGCATACATTGATTTGATCTTCTGTGTGTCATAAGCGGTTAAGCCTGCGAATAGCAACACACCCAAAATTGAGATAGCAAATTCAAACTGGGCTGAGCCGATAAAGATATTGGCAATCATCGCCAAGAACAAACCAACTACACCAACAACAAGGAAAGAGCCCATTGCTGATAGGTTACGCTTTGTTGAATAGCCATAGATTGACAAACCAGCAAAAGCACCAGCTGTGATGAAGAAGGCGCGTGCGACTGATGCCCCTGTGTAAGCCAACAGGATTGAGGCTAAGCCTAGCCCCATCATGGCAGCATAAATGTAAAAGACATTACGCGCTTTGAGTGGTGACATGTGATTAATGCGCGCAGATAGATAGAATACCATGCCGATTGGCGCGAAGGCCAACACATAGATAAGAGGTGTACCAAATAATAGCTGGCCAAAACCCGGAACGGAAAGAGCCGCCCATTTGGTAGCGAATGCAGTCAAGCCAGTGAAGGCAAGCGCAATAGTCATATGGTTGTAAACACCAAGCATATAGCTACGCAGGCCAGCATCAATGGACGCAGCCTCAGCAGCAGCTGGTGTGATGAAACGATTATCTTGCATCTTTTTCAAATCCTCTGATAAAGCTACGATTGCGGTTCAGGCGCATGATGCCTGCAGCGCTTAGTCTACATGTAAAGGCAGATTGCGGCATTTTCAAGGCATTGCGCACTGCGAGTGTCGCATAGATTCATACCTTTTTACAAGGTGGATGTTTCGGCTTGTGCCTGCGCCACCATTTGCGATTTGCGCAACCTAACTGATTCACTTTTTAACTGGCCACAGGCCGCCAAAATATCACGACCGCGCGGGGTCCGAACAGGGCTGGCATAACCGGCTTTCATCACAATTTTGGCAAAAGCATCAATGGCCGCATCAGAAGAGCATTCATAATCTGTGCCAGGCCAAGGATTAAACGGGATGAGGTTAATTTTTGAAGGAATGCCTCTGATTAATTTCACCAGCGCTTTGGCATCCTCCGGGCTATCATTCACCCCTTTAATCATCACATATTCCCATGTGACACGACGCGCATTTGACAGCACCGGATAGCGGCGCACGCAATCAACCAGCTCTTTGATATTATATTTGCGATTAATCGGCACAAGCACATCGCGCAAATCATCACGCACCGCATGAAGCGAAATCGCAAGATTGACACCCAACTCGGCACCGCATCTCTCAATCTCTGGCACAATCCCAGATGTTGAGAGTGTCACACGGCGCTTTGACAGGCCAAGCCCCTCGCCCCACATGATCAATAACAGCGCCTTTTTGACCTCTTCATAATTAAACAGAGGCTCACCCATCCCCATCAAAACAATATTGGTGAGGCGGCGTTCTGCCTTACCAGCTGGCCAATCGCCTAATTCATCCATCGCAAGCAAGACCTGACCGCAAATCTCTGCGGCCGTGAGGTTGCGCACCAGCCGTTGTGTGCCTGTATGACAAAAGGAACAGGTCAGCGTGCACCCAATTTGGCTAGAGATACATAAGGTGCCTCTATCCTCTTCAGGGATATAGACCATCTCCGCTTCTTGCCCGTCATGACAACGGATAAGCCATTTAATCGTGCCATCTGTTGAGTTTTGACGGCTTGTGATCATAGGACGATCGGCATGAAAGGCCTGGGCAAGAGCCGCGCGTGCGTCTTTGCCAAGCTCCGTCATATCACCAAAATCAGTTTGCCCATGACGCCAGATACGGCGCCATAATTGCCGCGCCCGAAACCGCGGCAGGCCAAGCGCTGTCACAGCGGCTTCCACCTCGTCAAATGACATGCCAAGCAAGCTCTGGCGAGCAACCTGTGGGCTAGCTGCGGGCGCCCCCTCATTAAGAGCCTGGCTTATTTGCATAAAGAATCCATAAATTGCTTCGCCTTGGTAAAGCCTGACAGCGAATATTCATCAATCGTCTTGTTACCACGGCTTGAAATACCTGTGACGATCAACTTATTGCCACGCTTCATCTTTGTCACAAGCTGCGCATCTTGGTCAGGCAAGGCCCAAGCGCGATTATTCATGGTGAATAAGGTGTTATCCTTGCCATCAATCGCAAAGGTCACATCACTTTGCTTTTTATATTTGTAGCCAGCTAATACAGACACAACATTGCGGTCCGCCTTGCCAGGGCCATGAGTCACAAAAACGCGTGTTTCGCCGCGATTATTACGGTCATAATCGCCTTTCAGGCTCTTCGGCACAGATGACATATAACAAATCCGCCCGGCGTCGGTGTCACCGCGATACACACCCCAATCTTTGAAGACCTTCATTTCCTTCGTCGCCGCAAAAGACGGAGATGCCAGCGCAAGCGCAAGCAAGGCGGCAAGTGTTAACACCATCATTTTCGGAGACACCATTTGTGATGGGAAGGTCTTGGCAGCGAGAAATCTCATAATCAAGCTCATTATTGTGAAGGTTAGGTCTAACAAAAAGCGCTGAAAAATCACAACGAACGCCTAAATGCGGCCGATGACTGTCCAACGCTGGCCATACTGTTAATTTGTAACAAACAACAGGGAATTTTGCAAAGAGATGATGGCTAGGGCATGCAAAATTCTCTTACCACAGAGCACGCCGCCCTTTCCAGATGATGAAAAAGTCATAGAATCACGCAGCTTTCCCCAATTTTTATCTGCCCTTTGGCATGTAATCACCCATATTATCGGATGAGCTAGGGGATTAATGCGTCTTTAGACGAACAACTGATCAACGATTACAACGGTTTGCGTGACGTAAATGGAAAATAGTTCCGACAGATGGAAAAATGATCTTGAGTTCGATGACCGCCCATCGTTTAATCAAACTATGGGAACCGGTAATATCGATGAAGGCTACAGCAGTCGTTCCGAACTGGACGAGCTGCTAGTACGTGTTGGACGTGAAAGCGACAAGGACGCTTTTTCCGCGTTATTTTCGTATTTTGCCCCACGGCTGAAGTCATTTTTGCTTCGGCTTGGGACAGATATGCAAACCGCAGAGGAATTGGCCCAAGAAGCCATGATCATGGTGTGGCGCCGTGCAGAGACGTTTGATCCTGCACAAGCAGGGGCCAGCACTTGGATTTTCACAATTGCACGCAATAAACGCATCGATCGGCTTCGCCGTGATGGGCGCCCTCTTCCTGACATGACTGATCCAGCCATTATGCCAGAGCAACCTGAAATGGGTGATCAGGCGGTTAGTCGTCGTGAAGATGAGGACAAAATCAAGGCGGCGCTAAAAAAATTACCTGAAGAGCAAGCCAAAATGATCTTTGCTGCGTATTACGAAGAAAAGTCACATCGCGAGATTGCCGAAGATAGCGGTTTACCGCTCGGCACCGTGAAGTCGCGCATTCGGCTAGCCTTATCAAGGTTGCGCAGACAGATTGATGAAGATGAAAGGTAAGGCTGGTTCCCATGAACGAGCAACATATGACACATGATGTAATCGACGCGCTTCTGCTTGACTATGCAGCAGGCAGCCTGACGCGTCCGCTTGAAATTCTGGTTGAGACACATATCGCCCTCAATCCAAAGAGCGCCAAACAATTGCGACAATTGATGCAATTAGGCGGCATTCTCCTTGAAGAGATTGAGCCTGTCTCATTGAGCGAAGGAGCCTTTGACGCTGTCATGGCGGCGATTGAAGCTGACCCTGCTGATTTAAACGATAATCGCGTGGTGGCGAATGAGCCGGCTGATAATGAATTTGGCCTGCCACGTCCGCTTGCCGATTATATCCCAGACCTTGATTGTAAAAAAAGCTGGCGCCGTCTTGGCCGTGGCCTTAGTCAATATCGCATCCTGTTTGATGATGTTGATATTGAAGCCAACATTTATCGTATTGCGCCAGGTGTATCTGTGCCGGTACATTCGCATGAAGGCACTGAACTGACCCTTGTGCTGGCCGGCGGTTTCTCAGATGAAACTGGCAGCTTTGGCCCAGGTGATATCGCGATACAAGAAAGCGGTGCGACGCATCAGCCCGTCGCTGATGATGATGGCGAATGTATCGTCTTTGCCATTAATGAAGGTCAGATCAAGCTCGCCAATCCTATTGGCCGCGTTTTAAGCTACCTCGTAGGGTAATAAAACAATCACAGCCAGCGAGGCAACGGCACAGCTTGTTAAATGCAACCGTAGCCGTGCCATCCAAGCTGGCCAAAGACCTGATTTGATCACTCGCATATCAATACGCCAGCAAGCGACAAAACAAAGCGCCATAACCGTGGCGCCAACCCTATCTGGCATCAACAAAGCCGCCCATGCGATGAGCGCTGGCATCACTGACCAGCCATAGAGAAGGGACGCAAGGCGAGGCACGACCTGTTCATGCTGCGCCATTACAACCCCCCAATGAAGCGCCCCGATAAAGGATAGGATCACAGCCCCATAGGTTAGCAGTCCCTCTACGGGCGAGATGCCAGGTAGCGCCACATTAAAATAGGTAAAAGCCGCAAGTCCCAAAAACGGAAGAGCACCCCCATAGCCAAGAAGCGAAATAATAAAGGGTGGTTTTTCATTCATCACATGGTCAGACATGGCATCCTCACTCCGCTCTCTTAATTCTGTTTTGCCAATAGGGCGGCGATATAAGGCATCATATTATCAACCATGATAGCCACACCCTCACGATTGGGATGCAAGCCATCTGGCTGATTTAAACGAGGAACGAGCGCCACATCTTGCAAAAAGAAGGGCATATAGATGACATCAAATTCCGCTGCCAAGGCCGGATACAGCGCGTCAAAATCAGTTTGATATTCCGCCCCCATATTCGCAGGTGCTAACATACCAGCGAGTAACACTTCGATATTATCTTGGCGCAATCGCTCTAAAATCCCACGTAAATTTTGAAAGGAGTCAGCAGGCGATAAGCCGCGCAACATATCATTGCCGCCCAGCGCCACCACCGCTTTATCTGCCCCTTCAGCCAGCGCCCAATCAAGACGCGCCAAACCGCCCTTCGTTGTATCACCTGAGACGCCGGCATTAATGAAGCGTACTGACAAGCCTGTGTCATCCGCCCGTTTTTGCAACTGATCAACAAGGCCATCCCCTGGCCCTAGGCCATAGCCAGCTGTGAGGCTATCACCTAGCATCAATACACGCTGTGTCTCAGCGGCGTTAGCAGAGGCTGCCACAGCCATGATCACCACGAGGGTAAACTGACGAAGAGTGCGCATCGTAAGAGGGATAATATTAAGTGCCATAGCGGTGTCTCTTGTTATATCGCGGTTGGACAAATACTAGATCATGACCTATGTAACAATGAGGCAAGCCCGAGATTATCTGCCTCACTTTAACCAAAATTATCAGGCATATCACATGCCATCACACCCACTATCTGTCTCTTGGAGTTCTAAGAATAATATGAGTGCGTCACCTAAGTCACATAGTCAGACTGACTCCCAAAAGCAAGACGACGTCATCAGATTAAACGATGTCCGCCTGTCTCTTGGCAATGCAGGCCATCAAACTGATATCCTAAAATCGATATCTGTGAACATCCCTGCTGGCCAACATGTTGCCATCTTAGGCCCATCAGGGGCGGGCAAGACCTCAGCTTTGATGATTATGGCAGGCCTTGAACAAGCCACCTCTGGCCAGATCCATATGGCAGGTCATGACATTACCCATATGGGTGAAGATGCACTGGCCGCCTTACGCCGTGATAATGTTGGCATTATTTTCCAAGCCTTCCGCCTTATTCCGTCCATGACCGCTTTACAAAATGTTGCTGTCCCAATGGAGCTTGCCGGCAATAAAGAGGCGGACCGCCTCGCGGCTGAGGCACTTGAAAAGGTCGGGCTTGGTCATCGGCTTTCACATCTGCCAGATCAACTCTCAGGTGGTGAGCAACAACGTGTTGCGATTGCCAGAGCCATTGCCCCTCGTCCTTCAATTTTGCTGGCAGATGAGCCAACAGGAAATCTTGATTCCAAAACTGGGGCGCAGGTGATCAAAACGCTTTTTGAGGCAACACAATCGGTAAATGCCGCGCTTATCCTCATCACACATGATGTGACACTTGCCCAGCAATGCCAACGCATCTTGACCATCGAAGATGGCCAAATCGTAAAAGATGACGTGATTTAAACAAGGGAGCCGTTTGATGACACAGATGACGACGCCCCAATCAGGTGATATTAGCTGGTCTCTTGCCTGGCGCCTCGCACGCCGCGAGATGAAAGGCAGCTTATCCAAATTCCGTATTTTCCTCTCAGCGCTTGTCCTAGGTGTCGCCGCCATTGGCGCGGTGGGCTCTGTCGCGGAATCAATGCGCTCTGGCATTGATGGTAATGGCCGCATTTTGCTTGGCGGTGATATTGAAATCTCATCACGGCATACCGCTGTTGATGACAGCGTCATTCGCATCGCAGACACCCTCGGACAGCTCAGTAATAGCGTTGAAATGCGCGCGATGTTGCGCGCGGGTGATGAGCGTAAGTTAGTTGAGTTAAAAGCCGTTGACGCCGCTTGGCCCTTGGTCGGTGAGGCAGTCATTGATGGCCCCGACAATCTGCAAGAGGGGCTTGCAACCGGACAAGTATTGCTGCAGCCCTCTCTTATGCGGAGCTTAAAGCTCGCCATTGGTGATGAGGTGCGGCTCGGCGAAGCAACGCTTATCGTGGCTGGCACATTGGTCACAGAGCCTGATAGAACGGTGAATTTTGGTGGCTTTGGCCCCCGTGTTCTGATTGGTGCTGAGACCTTAGCGCTGACAGAATTGCAAAAGCCGGGCTCTTTTATTTCGTATCGCACCAAACTCTTGCTTGATAATCCAGCCGCCTTATCGGAGGCTGTTGCGCGCTTGCAGCAGGCGCTAAGAGAGACGCATGGCCGTTTACGCGATGTGACAAGTGCCGCCCCAGGCTTTGATGCCTTTATCGCGCGCTCAGAAGCCTTTTTAATCTTGGTTGGGCTGACGGCTTTGCTCATTGGTGGGCTTGGTGTTGGCTCAGCTGTGCGCGCTTGGCTTCATGGCCGCATGCCGGTCATTGCCACCTTGAAATGTTTAGGGGCACCGACAACCCTTATCTATCGCACCTATCTGCTACAGATCATGGCGATTGCGACGATTGGGGTGGCCATTGGCCTCGTCTTGGCAGCGACGGCGCCAGCTTTGACAGCTTCGATCTTATCGCAATATATTTCGGTCCCACCTGTCATTGCGCTCTTCCCGAAACCCTTAGCGGTCGCAGGAGCCTTTGGCCTGTTAACAGCGTTTATCTTTACCCTACTACCATTGGCACGTGCGCAATCTGTCAAAGCAAGCCATTTATTCCGCCAGATTATCACACCGCCAACAGGCCTACCATCATTGGGCATCATGGCACGGATTGTGATGGCTGCGATAGCGCTGGCTTTGCTAGCACTCATTGCCACAGGAGATGTCCGCCTCACCACTGGCTTTATCGGTGGGGCGATTGCTTCGCTCATCATTCTTGCCCTTTTAGGTGAAGGGGTGATGCGGCTCTTGCGGCGCGTGCCTGCCCCATCTTATGTGCCGGGGCGGATGGCACTCTCTGCTATTACGCGGCAAGGCTCTCCTCTGCGCGCTATCATCATTGCTTTTGGTCTTGGTCTCTCAGTGCTCGTTGCTGTTACATTAACACGGCATAATTTGGACCAACAAATTTCGGCCCGCGTCGCTGATAAAGCGCCTGATTGGTTCTTTATCGATATTCAACCAGATCAAATTGACCGTTTCACCTCTTTGGCTGCGGCAGTAGAGGGCGTGACAGATATTCAGAAAACACCCATGTTGCGGGGGCGTGTCTCAGCCCTTGCTGGTGTGGATGCTGCTGATATCTCACCACCTGAGGGGTCTGAATGGATCTTACGCGGTGACCGGGCGCTCACTTGGTCAGCCACAGCGCCAAAGGGCACAAAGATTACGCAAGGGGCCTGGTGGCCGGCTGATTATCAGGGCCCGCCTCTTATTTCCATCTCGCAAGATGCCTTCACAGATTTTGGTCTGGCCCTCGGTGATACCGTGTCTATCAATGTATTAGGACAGAATATTACCGCGACCATTGCCAATGTGCGTGACATTGAATGGGAAAGTTTTTCCATTAATTTTGTGTTCATCCTCTCTCCTGGCTTGCTTGATAAAGCGCCGCATAGCTGGATTGCAACAACCTATGCGGCAACAGAGGCGGCGATTGATGAGGTAGAAAAAGTCATCACTGATGAATTTGCCAATGTCTCTGCGATTTCGGTACGAGATGCCGTTGCCACAGCCACACGGATCCTCGACTTGCTGGGCGGGGCTATCCGCCTGACAGCCTTGGTGACGCTTATTTCTGGGATTGCTGTCTTGGCTGGCACGGTGGCATCATCTGAGGCGCAACGCCTCTCAGATTCCATCATCCTCAAAGTATTGGGGGCACGACGCAAAGATATCTTGATGGCGTGGCTTTTGGAATATGCCTTGCTTGGCCTCCTCACCGCATTATGTGCCTCTGTGATTGGCACCATCGCCTCTTGGGCGTTGATTGCCGGTTTCTTGCGCGCTGAGTTTAGTGCCGATCTATCTGTGATTGCTGGCACGGCTGTGATAGGCGCGGCGGCGACATGCTTGCTTGGCCTGTTTGGGGCATGGCGCTCTCTTGGCCATCGACCCGCACCGCATTTACGCGAACTTGCCTAATCCTGCGCCCTGCCCTATGCAGTCTGGTTTTGCCCTTTTGGTAAAACTCTGCTAAGAGCAGGGCACAATCACATAAATGCCTGATAAGAGGAGCCACAATGTCTGCGCCTTCTACTGTTAAAAAAGTTGTACTCGCCTATTCTGGCGGTTTGGATACGTCTGTCATTTTGAAATGGCTGCAAGAGACCTATCAGTGTGAAGTGATCACCTTCACCGCTGATCTGGGCCAAGGCGAAGATATTGAACCAGCACGTGCCAAGGCAGAGATGCTTGGCATCAAACACATCTATATTGAAGATTTGCGCGAAGAATTTGTCAAAGATTATGTCTTCCCGATGTTCCGCGCGAATGCCCTTTATGAAGGTCTGTATTTGCTTGGCACGTCAATTGCGCGCCCGCTGATTGCCAAACGCCAAATTGAGATTGCCGCTGAGCTTGGCGCTGATGCGGTCTCACATGGCGCCACAGGCAAAGGCAACGACCAGGTGCGCTTTGAATTAGGCTATTACGCATTGAACCCAGATATTAAGGTAATTGCGCCTTGGCGGGAATGGGATTTGGCCTCACGCACAAAGCTGATTTCTTATGCTGAGCAGCATCAAATTCCTGTGCCGAAGGATAAAAGAGGCGAAGCGCCTTTCTCCGTCGATGCGAATTTGCTTCACATTTCTGCTGAAGGCAAAGTCCTCGAAGATCCATGGGTTGGTCCAGAAGAATATGTCTTCTCACGCACCGTCTCACCAGAGGCCGCACCAGATGTGGCGACCGAGATTGAAATCACCTTCCATCACGGCGATCCTGTGGCGATTAATGGCCAGGCCATGTCACCAGCCACGTTGTTAACGGAGCTCAATAAGCTCGGCGGCGATAATGGTATTGGCCGTTTGGATCTTGTTGAAAACCGCTTTGTTGGCATGAAGTCACGTGGTGTTTATGAAACACCTGGCGGTACCATTTTGCTTGAAGCGCGTCGGGCGATGGAATCAATCACACTAGATAGAGGTGCGGCTCATTTGAAGGATGAGCTCATGCCACGCTATGCCGAATTGGTCTATAATGGCTTTTGGTTTAGCCCAGAGCGTGAAATGTTGCAGGCCGCGGTTGATGCCAGCCAATCAGTGGTCAATGGTGTCGTTCGCCTGAAGCTATATAAAGGCAATGTCATCGTGACAGGACGCCAGTCACCAAACTCACTTTATTCCGAAGATCTGGTCACATTTGAAGAAGGCCAAGGCGATTATGATCATCGTGATGCCCATGGCTTCATTCGCTTGCAAGCCCTTCGCTTGCGTGTGAGGGAAATGGCGCGCCGTAAATTATCCTAACGCGCCTAATATCAGATTAGATGAACAGCCTGTCTCCCCCAGAGATGGGCTGTTTTATTTTTCGACGCAGACAGGACCAATAGACCCATCTTCGTTATTTTGCTTCAGCATAATACCGCTTGCCACAGACCAGCTATAGCCTGATTCACGAACGCCAGACGGACAGCTGCGCGGCATCACAATGGTATATTCATCAACCCCATTACTATGTTTCGCAAATTGCTGCGCATTATCTGATGCGCCAATGGCAAAAAATCCAAAAACGGCGACAAGAATTCCCACAATAGCCTCCTTTACCTCGCTCAGATAGAGCTCATCCTATTAGACTGATTCGCTTATACGGTAAGATGATTCATAAATGAATGCAAATGCCGCTCCTCATGATAACACCCTAGACGAGGAATGTGGCAACAAGGCGGCATCTTCCCTCCATTCCATAAGAAAAAGGCCCATTCCTGCCGAATGAGCCTTTTCCATAACATAGCGGGGTGCCTAGCTCATGCGAGAGGCAACATTTTCCCAATTGACAAGATTGTCAAAGAAGTTCGTCAAATAAGCCGGACGCTTATTGCGGAAATCGATATAGTAAGAATGTTCCCACACATCACAGCCAAGAAGCGCTGTCTGGCCAAAGCATAATGGGTTCACACCATTTTCTGTCTTTGTCACTTTGAGTGAGCCATCTTGGTCTTGAACCAACCAGCACCAGCCCGCGCCAAACTGACCAGCACCAGCAGCACAGAATTCATCTTTAAACGCGTCAACAGAGCCGAAATTTTCAACAACCGCCTTTTCAAGTTCTGTTGGCATAGTGCGACCATCAGGGCCCATCATTTCCCAAAACTGAATGTGGTTCCAATGTTGTGACGCATTATTGAAAATACCATTTTGTGCCACAGCACCAGCTTGATATGTGCCTGTGATGATATCTTCGAGCGACTTGCCTTCCCACTCTGTGCCTGCGATCAGCTTATTGCCGTTATCAACATAGGCCTTGTGGTGAAGGTCATGGTGAAATTCTAAAGTTTCCTGGCTCATGCCATTGGCAGCAAGTGCATCATAGGCATAAGGCAAATCTGGTAATTCAAATGCCATTTCGAAATCTCCTTACAAGAGGGGCGTGATTATCATTAGATAAAACGCATCTGTCAGTGCCGACAGGGGACGCTTTTAATTTGGGCTTACAGCTCTGGTCAAACCATGATGAGCTGCGCTATGACTGTAACAGATAACACAAATTTTGGGAAATCAAGATGTCAGATCACAACAAAGAAAAAATGCCTTCTGAACTTGGTAAAACAGGCCCGACGATCGAAGGCTTTATGGGACAATATCCTGAGATTGATGAGACAGCCTATCTCGCTAGTTCAGCTGTGATTTCTGGTGCTGTGCGCATTGGCGCTGATAGCTCTATTTGGCATAATGTGACACTGCGCGGCGATGCGAATTACATCACCATTGGCACAGGCACGAACATCCAAGATAATAGCTGTGTTCATATTGATTCAAGCCGCTTTCCTACCATCATCGGGGATTATGTAACCATCGGCCATACTGCTATCATTCATGCCTGCACGCTAGGCGACCGCTCCTTTGTCGGGATGGGCGCCATTGTTATGGATGGTGCCGTCGTTGAACCAGAGGCGATGGTTGCTGCCGGCGCTATGGTCACACCTGGGAAGAGAGTGCCTACAGGTGAGTTATGGGCCGGACGCCCTGCCAAAAAAATGCGCGACCTCACCGAAGAGGAGCGAGCGAGCTTACAAAAATCAGCTGATAGATATATTGAATTTGGCCGCGCCTACCGCCTTGGTAAAGCGGGCGGCCCTTATCAGCATTTCACTGTTCGCCCACTGCCAACCCAGGAAGGGTAAGCGGCCAACCTATCACCCTAGCAACCAGGACAGGCCGCCACCCCCATAGCCTGACAAGGCAAGGCGGACGCCAACCACAATGAGGAATACGGCAAAAACGCGCCGCAACGCATCTTTGTTGATGCGGCCACTCATCCTTGCGCCATAAGGGGCAGATAGAAAGGCCGCGGCAGCAATAATAATCACGGCTGGCGCCCAGACATAGCCAATCGTGAAAGACAATGATAAGCCTGCCCCTTGCCCTGCTATCATAAAACTAATCATACCAGGGATAGCGATAAACAAGCCTAATAAGGCTGAGGTGCCAACAGCCCGCCGCAACTCCCAGCCGCAAGACGCCAACACAGGCACCGATAGCGATCCACCGCCAATACCAACCAGCGATGAAATCGTGCCAATAACCACCCCAATGACAGAACGCGGCAGAAAAGAGGGCAAACCTTGGCGCAAAATCACAGCGCGCAACAGAAATGAAATACCGATCAAAACCGCCAAAGATCCAAAGATGAATTTCAACGCCTGATTATCAAGATAGGCCGCAATGAAGGCACCGCTGGCAGCGCCGATAAAAATAGGGGGCCCCAGCAAACGAATAACCTGTTGATCAATATTTCCTAATGCGAGGTGCGTACGCGCAGAAATCAGCGATGTTGGCACAATAATAGCCAAGGACGATGCCACAGCCACATGCATCGGCATGGCCGTATGAATGCCACTTGCCTCAAGCGCATAAGCGAGAATAGGCACGATAACGATACCGCCTCCCACGCCTAATAGACCGGCTAGAAAACCAGAGAGGAGGCCCGTGAAAAAGAGCGGCAAAAGCAGCGGCAGGAATTGTTCAATCATTGCCATGAAACAGGCCTTTTTAGACTAGATTTCCTTTGTTTATCTTTTATTGTGGGTATGATGGTCAAGCGGTATTCCTATCTGGAAGCTGACGCATGAATATGACGTAATCCTAATAAGAGGTAGGTAGTGATGGATCTCCATAGCCTAGTAAAAGATAGCTCTCTCATTCAATCAGGCGCTTATATTAATGGCGCATTTGTCTCAGCCAAATCTGGCGCGACATTTGATGTCACAAATCCTGTGACAAATGAGGTGATTGCCAAGGTTGCTGATTGCGACGCAAGCATGATGGAAGATGCCATCTCAGCTGCGCATGCGGCACAACCGGCTTGGGCGGCAAAAACAGCCAAAGAACGCGCTAATATTTTGAAGAAATGGTACGATCTATGCATGGAAAATGCGGATGATTTGGCCATTATCCTAACCGCAGAAATGGGCAAGCCCTTGGCCGAAGCAAAGGGTGAAATTGGCTATGGCTCAAGCTTCATTGAGTGGTTTGCTGAACAAGCGAAACGTGTCTCAGGCGATGTTTTAGAAAGCCCCTTTGCCGATAAGAAATTCATGACATTGCGTCAGCCAGTTGGTGTGTTTGCCGCTATCACACCCTGGAATTTCCCAAATGCGATGATCACGCGCAAGGTTGCGCCAGGGATCGCTGTCGGTTGTGCTTGTGTGTTGAAGCCAGCAGAACAAACACCTTTATCAGCGCTTGCACTGGCAGAGCTTGCCCATCGTGCGGGCATTCCAGCAGGCATCATCAATATCATTCCCGGCATGGATGCTCCAGCGCTTGGGGATGTGATGTGCCGCGATGAGCGGGTGCGTAAAATCACCTTTACAGGCTCAACAGAAGTGGGCCGGATTTTGATGCGGCAATCCGCTGATACGATCAAAAAAATCTCATTGGAACTAGGGGGTAACGCGCCGCTTATCGTCTTCGATGATGCCGATCTAGATGTAGCCGTGGAAGGCGCCATTGCCTCAAAATACAGAAATGCGGGTCAGACATGTGTCTGTGCTAACCGCGTCTTTGTACAAGCTGGCATCTATGACAAATTTGCTGCTGCCTTAACCGAAAAAGTGGCAGCGATGAAAGTCGGTGATGGTTTTGATAATGATGTTGTGCAAGGCCCTATCATTGACCAGCAAGGCTTTGAAAAAGTGGAGCGCCATGTGGCAGATGCTGTTGCCAAAGGCGGCACAATCCTCACAGGGGGCAAGGCCCATGAAATGGGTGGCACTTTCTATGAGCCAACGGTGATCACAGGCGCACAAAAAGAGATGCAGCTTTATAGCGAAGAGACCTTTGGCCCCGTGGCAGCCTTGTTTAAATTTGACACTGAAGAGGAAGCCATCACCCTTGCCAATGACACTATCTTTGGCTTGGCCGCTTATTATTTCACCAAAGATGTCGGACGTGTCTTCCGTGTGGGTGAAGCGCTAGAATATGGCATGGCGATTGCCAATACAGGCGCTTACTCATCTGAAATAGGTCCCTTTGGCGGCGTGAAAGCCTCAGGCCTTGGCCGTGAAGGCTCCATCTATGGCGTCGATGAATTTCTAGAAATCAAATTGATGGTTGTAGGCGGCATTTAAGCCGCCTCACCACGCTATCTATGTTTGGGGATGACGCAACAGCCTGATCAGGGCCGAAGTGTCATTCCGACCATAGCCACGCTCTGATAACATGGCATAAAATTGTGCCACTTGTGCCGTGACAGGAAGAGGTGAGCCATTGGCTGTCGCCTCTTCAAACACGATACGCAAATCTTTCCGCATCCAATCAAGCGCAAAGCCAAAATCAAACTCATCACGCACCATGGTATGGCCCCGATTCACCATTTGCCAGCTCTGTGCCGCGCCACCTGAAATCACATCCAAGACCTTATCCATATCAAGCCCGGCATTCTGACCAAAATTCAGCGCCTCAGATAGTCCTTGCACCAAACCAGCGATACAGATTTGATTGACCATCTTTGTCAATTGTCCTGCGCCTGATGGGCCCATCAAAGTCACCTTTGCCCCATAGGCTTTCATCAATGGTTCTGCCGCATCAAAATGAGACGCCTCACCACCCACCATAACTGTTAAGGCGCCGTTCTCAGCCCCAGCTTGACCGCCAGATACGGGCGCATCTAGGAAACCAAGGCCGGCGGCATGAGCGGCCTCAGCCAATTCACGCGCAACAGCGGCAGACGCGGTGGTGTTATCAATGAAAATAGCGCCAGCTTCCATCGTTGAAAACGCACCATCCGCACCAGTTGTCACCGCACGAATATCGGCATCATCCCCGACACAGGCAAAGACAAAGCCGGCACCTTTCGCCGCCTCAGCTGGCGTTGTGGCAAAGGCACCACCATGCTTGGCAACCCACGCCTCGGCCTTGGTAGTTGTGCGATTATATACTGTCACCTCATGCCCAGCGGATGCCAGATGCCCTGCCATTGGCGCGCCCATCACGCCTAAGCCTAAAAATGCAATTTTTGCCATGTCTTTTGCTTTCTTAAAAAATATCGTCTCTTACAAAGATAGGCCGCTTGATAAAAAAACCCAAGATGAATTCAGGACTAGTCTTACATAAGAACAAAATGCTATGACTGAGAGGCTTATGGCGCCATGAGGCGACCATTCGGGGATGCGTAGTGAGAGGCCTATCATGTCAGTATTATCAACGGGCGAAAAAATCCATATCATGATCAGCGAGGCTGAGATCACCGCCCGGATCAATGAGCTCTCCCATGACATCACCAAAAGCTATAAGGACACAGACCAGTTAGTTGTTGTTGGGCTATTACGCGGCTCATTTGTGTTTATCGCTGACCTCGTGCGTCATCTGAACCTGCCTGTTGAAGTTGATTTCATGACCGTATCTTCTTATGGGGATAAGATGGAATCATCACGGCAAGTGCGAATCATCCAAGATTTGGAAACAGCCATTAAAGGGCGAGATGTCCTGATTGTAGAAGATATCATCGATACAGGTCACACCTTGTCACAGGTGATCAAAATCCTTGAGACAAGACAACCAAAAAGTCTTGCCATTTGCACGCTTTTAAACAAACCTTCACGGCGTGAAATTGAAGTGCCGATTGATTGGATTGGCTTTGAGATCCCTGATGAATTTGTCATTGGCTATGGGATTGATTATGCCCAGCAAGGCCGTAACCTGCCGCATATCGCTGTTGTTGAAAAATAAAAAAAGCCTGTCAGTGACAGGCTTTTCTCGTGATTATACAAATTTTTTAGCCAAGAAGCTCATCTTCATAACGATACTGAGATAACGGCACACATCCGTTATCTGTCACAACAACCTGTTCTTCTAGCTTCACACCTTCATGGCCGCCTTCTTCGCCGCAATAGGCTTCGACACATAATGTCATGCCGACCTCAACGGTGCCGCCATAGCCGTGTTCTACCACATCTTCAGGATAGCGGATTGATGGATATTCATCACAAAGACCAATCCCATGCGCCAATACCCCATAACGCAAAGCCCGATATTTTTCAGGTAAGCGATGTGCTTCCTTTGTCACCTCAGCAAAGCTCATACCTGGCTTAATCACTTCGATATTCGTCATCACATGCTCATAAGCATCACGATAGAGGATTTTTTGCGCATCTGTTGCCGGCTTATCACCAACTAGCCAAGTGCGTGATATATCGCAGCAATAGCCATAGGTTGAAATCAAATCAGTATCAAAGGCTAGCAAATCACCATTTTCCATGACGCGCGGCCCACATTCTTGGAACCATGGGTTTGTGCGTGGTCCTGATGACAGGATACGTGTTTCAATCCATTCACCACCACGGCGGATATTGCCGGCATGGAGGGCTGCCCATACATCATTTTCTGTTACGCCTGGCTTGACCACAGCACGCATTTCTTCGACTGCCTGCTCACAGGCATGTATCGCACAGCGCATCGCATTTAATTCATTGTCATTCTTAATGCCTCTGGCATGCTCGGTGAGCACTTGGCCATCCAGAATTTCAACACCATGCTGTAAGAGCGCGGCATAGCCTGCATTTTCGATTTTATCAATCGCGATGCGCTTATTGCCGGGGGCATAGCTATGCATGATATCAACCAATTCAGCCGCAAAATGTGCCGCATGCTTTTCGGTTTGATCACCTGTCTCAAAATAGAAGAAAGAGGCGCCACCGCGCAACTCCCCCACCAACGGCAAATGCGCCGAGAGATGCTCGCAATTATGGAAGTCCCATAAAATAACTTTACCTTCTGGTGGCACAAAACAGGCACGCGCCGCATTATGCGTTGTCCAAAGCTGCATATTTGTTGTGTCGGTGGCATAGCGAATATTCAGCGGGTCAAAACAAAGTAGACCTGCACAATCAGCCTCTCTGATTTTTTCTTGCAAACGGCTTAAACGATATTCACGCAATGCCGGCATATCAGGGGCAGTAAGGCCAGCTGCTTCCCATTCGGCAAAGGCAAGGCCGGTTGGACCAATCTCAACACGGTTATTGTCATCTGGTGTCATATCTGGCTTTAGATGTGCCCGTCTTGTGGGATCAATCTTTCGATTAGAGCCTACGATCAAACTGTCCATAGCTGTCTCTCCTCTATGTCCTGCCTCAGTATCATCTCATCATCATAGAATGATGGTTGGTCCCTTTCATAACGCTAGGCAACAACCGTCTGTGCCGATGCCTTAAAGACGTCGCCTCATGTCGATTCCACTCTATTTGTGGCGGCTAGCAGACTGGTTTCAACGCCAATCCCAGCAGATAGTGAACGATGAACGGGGCATTTATTGGCAATCTCAAGCAATCTTTGTCGTTGCGCATCATCAAGCGGGCCGATGATATCAATTTCACGAAAGATAATATCTGTCCGCCCTGATCCCTCTTGGCGCTGCCGGCGCAATCTGACGTGCACATCCTCCAACGGCCAGTCTTTGCGGCCGGCATACATGCGCAATGTCATCGCGGTACACGCCCCCAAACTGCCCAGCAGAAACTCATAGGGTGCTGGCCCTGTATCTGTGCCACCTGGCACAGCAGGCGGCTCATCAGCACGCATCCTATGATGATGCGTTACAATATCTGTGGCAAAGGGCCCATCAGACACACTCTTGGCTATCACTTCATGTTCTGGGGGCCGCGCCTCTGGCGGCGGGACCTCTAACAAACGGCTAGCCCAAGCGGCTATCATCTGCGCCACAAAGGCGGCATCTTTGGCATTTGTCAAAAGGTGATTGGCCTTATCAAGAGACACAAAGCTCTTTGGATGACGCGCGGCCTGATAGATCTCTGCTGCATTTTCAATCCCCACAATATCATCTTGCGGGGCATGAAAAATCACCAAATCTGCACCAAGAGACGCAATATGTTCGCGCGAGGTACGCGCTTCCAAATCTGTTATAAACTGCGGCGATACAGCAAAAGGGCGCCCGCCAATCGACACCTCTATCAACTCATCAGAGGCGGCTGGTTTCGCCCCTTGGAACAAATGCAAGACATGGGCGGCTTCTGCGGGCGCCCCAATGGTTGCCACCCCTTTCAGCTCTGGCGTTATCGCAGCACAAGCAAGCGCGGCAGCCCCACCCAATGAATGACCGATGATAATATCAGGGGTTTGATAGTGGGTGCTAAGCCATGCGATCGCATCTTCGCAATCGGTAATATTGCCCGCAAAGCCCGACCGGGCAAACG
>WTJA01000040.1:29459-32457 GCA_011524995.1 Alphaproteobacteria bacterium
GCGATCGCATCTTCGCAATCGGTAATATTGCCCGCAAAGCCCGACCGGGCAAACGCCCCTTCAGAATGACCAAGACCTGTGAAATCGAACCGCAGACAGGCAATGCCCTCAGCGGCTAACCCTGATGCAATGCGGCGCGCCGCTATGCTATCCTTTGAGCAAGTAAAGCAATGAGCAAATAAGGCTGTGCCACGATAGGGGCCTTGCGGCAAATGGAGACGACCTGAGAGCCTGTCTTTGTGACGGGTCTCAAATTGAACTTCTTTGATAGCTGCCATAGCCCCTCCGTTATGTGTTAGCCTGCTTTTACATCAACAACAAGACGTCCTTTGACCTTGCCTTGAATGATATCTGCCCCTGCTTGTGGCAAGTCAGACAGCGAAATAAGGCTTGTCATCGATGATAGATAATCACGTGGCATATCAGCTGCGATCCGGGCCCATGCTGCCACACGATCGTCATAAGGCCGCATGACCGAATCAATGCCTAAGAGATTGATACCGCGTAATAAGAACGGAATGATATTGGCTGGTACCGCAATACCGCCGGCATTGCCAATCGCTGCTGCCGATGCGCCATAATGAAGCTGGCCCAGAACACGTGCCAGCATCTCACCACCCACAGAATCAATGCACCCAGCCCAACGGCTGCTTTCCATCGGACGTGAAATCGCCTCGGCAATCTCCGCTCTATCAATGATTTCTGTCGCACCTAATGATGTCAGATAGCTCGCATTTTCAGGGCGGCCAGTAACAGCTGCCACCTCATAGCCAGATTGCGCCAACATCGCGACAGCCACAGAGCCCACGCCACCAGAAGCACCAGTGACAAGCACTGGCCCCTGACCTTGGGCCAGCCCATGCGCTTCAAGTGATTGGATCGCAAAAACTGATGTGAGGCCGGCTGTCCCTACGGCCATTGCCTCTTGTAATGAGAGGCCCTTCGGACAAGGGACAAGCCAATCAGCTTTCACCTTTGCCCGTTGCGCATAGCCACCATGCCACATTTCACCGACGCGCCACCCTGTTAGGATCACTTCATCACCGGGCTGATAGCGATCATCTGATGATTCGGCGACAACGCCTGCAAAATCAATACCAGGAATACGCGGATAATCCCGCACCAATCCCCCCTTGCCATTTAACACAAGGCCATCTTTGTAATTCACGGTGCTATAATGCACATCAACAAGAACCTCGCCCTCAGCTGGCAAAAAGCCTTCATCAATCTCTTCAATAGACACAGCAAAAGGATGGTCTTCAGACTTGGTCGCAATTAGCGCTTTAAACATGGGGTATCTACCTGCTAGACTAAGAAATAAAACTAGCGCTATGGTGATATGTTTGTACCGAAGAGGCAAGTGATTTAGCGTCATATGACACAGTTAGTGGTGAGAGGATATGGCGGAGAAGAAGGGGATGAGGAATGGATGAGCGCTTTAAAACAGCTGACCCAAAATCATGCTTTGCACAATTGCAAGCTGATGAAGCCTGTCTGCTTGTTGATTGCCGCACTGAAGAAGAGTGGAATCTGACTGGCATTCCTGAATTATCTGCCATTGGCAAACGCCCACTTTTGATTGAATGGACCAACTCACGCAATCAAAAAAACCCTGATTTCATTGATAGTATTGCCGCTTTCGCGAGCAAAGATACCGCCCTTATCATTATGTGCCGCATTGGCGGACGCTCTGCCTCAGCATGCCAGGCTTTGGTTGAAGCTGGCTTTTCAGATGTCACAAATATGTCAGCAGGCTTTGAAGGTCGCGCTGATGAAAAAGGACATCGCAACAGCTTTGAAGGCTGGCGGGCCGATGGCCTGCCTTGGACACAATCCTAATTTAGAAAAATATATACCCCATCCTCCTGCATAGGGCCTTTCTCCTTGATTTTTTCGGCCATAAGCAACATGCTATGGCAAGATTTGTGAGGCAGGGTACCGCTGTGGAATTTGACCGTTTTCATCAATTTAGCCAGCTTTTGCTGAAAGATGAGTTTGTACTCAGCTATTCTGGCTATGTGTCTGAAGATATCTTACGCGCCGTTGGCGAGACATTGCGCGAGCGCCTGAACGATCATGTTTCTGATAGCAATCAAATCCGCAACGTTTTCTCTATTTTTGTTGAGTTGATGCAAAACATCATCCGCTATGGTGATGATGGCCCGCAGCCAGATGACCCAAGCACCGGTGATAAGCCCTCTTTTGGCATCGTATTAGTCTCAGAGCATCAGGGGCAATTATCTGTGATGACTGGCAATTATGTGACCGCAGATGAAGCAGAGGATTTAACTAGCCGCCTTGCCCATCTCGCGACCAAATCATCAGATGAATTGCGCGTGATGTATCGCGAAAAATTACGCCAGCCCGTTGAAGATAGCTCAAAAGGGGCCTCACTTGGCCTGATTGAAATCGCAAGACGTGCCTCATTACCTTTAACCTTTGAGGTTCAAGATGGTTTTGGCGGGCATAAATTCTTTATGATCAAGGCAACGGTATAGGAGTGACGAAAATGGGTTTTACGCTTGATGCTACCGCACGCACACCTGCGATTATCCTTGATGATAAAACAGCCTCTCTCACCATCAGTGGTGAGTCCTACCCTGAAGATGTGCCGCTTTTTTATGAAGCGCTAACTGAACAAATTACCAGCTACTTCAGCGCGCATGACGAGGCCTTCACCGTCAATATTAAATTGACTTATTTCAATTCAAGTTCAGCCCGTGCGCTAATGGAACTGCTAGATTTACTAGATGCGGAATCTGCCAAAGGGCGCAGCATTACGGTCAATTGGTATTGCGATCCAGATGATGATATTACGCGCGAATTTGCCGAAGATATCTCTGCTGATGTGGCACATGTCCAGCTGACCATCATGGATCTTGAAGCAGAGGCATGAAGCAAGGCGATATCCTAGCGGCCTGCGAGGCCTATCTTGCCAAGCAAGCCCCCAATCAGGCCGAGTGCCAAGATTTATTGGAAGCGCTATTTGCCTATACCC
>WTJA01000040.1:32557-46824 GCA_011524995.1 Alphaproteobacteria bacterium
GCTGGCACCCAAGAAGATGCCAAACGCGCGGTCTTCATGGCGCGCGATATGCAGATGGCGATGACAAAATTGCGTGAGAAATGGGCATCAGAGGGCTTCACCAAATCATTCCATATTCGAATGGGCCTCTCAACAGGCTATTGTAATGTTGGGAATTTCGGCTCCCAAGAGCGGCTCCATTATACCGCACTTGGGAATGCCATGAATGAAGCAGCGCGTATTCAAGCCGTCGCAAAAGCGGGGGACATCCTTCTGGCAGAGGAAACCTATCTTTTAATCCGCCAACAGGTGCGCTGTGCTCAAGACCAGCAGGTCCAACTAAAAGGGCGCGCCAATCAAACCACCCTATATCGGGTCTTACCCACAGATGATGAAGACAGCACACCGCTGATCACCAGACAACAAGAGGGCTTTACCCTTTATCTAAAAACAGATGATATCACTGATAAGAACAGCGCGGTCTCTGAGCTTGAAAAAGCGCTAGCACTCTTGAAAAAAGATTGATCCTGATTCCGCTTGACGTCATTTCTTAATTCAACAGATTATCAATAAAATATTAATTTTTTACAAAGATAGAGTTTTATGAAACCAGCCATCGCCCGTCTTTATGAACGTCGGTTTAAGTCTGCTGCAGATGCAAGCGCCTTTATCGAAGCCGCGAATGCGTTGATTGAAGACCGTATCTCGGCTGTTGATATGAAATATCGTCTCTATCAGTCAGATGAAGACCCTTTGCTTGTGTATGAGTTATGGGAATATCCTGATGAAGATGCCATGGATTGGGTGAAATCTTCGATGGAAGGGGCCTCAGCTATTCCGCGCCGCTTCAGCCCTGAGACAAAATCTGTCACACTCACGGTCAAAGCGGCGATTGATAAAACGGAGTAAGCGCCTAGCGCGCATCATCTTCTGACAAGAGATTAAACGCCAGAATTGTGACATCATCACGGCGCTCCTCGCTGCCTTGCCAATTTTTCAATAGGCTGCCTAATGCCCGTATGAGCATAGCTGGTTTGTGCGATTTTGCTTGTTCCAAGGCCTCAATGATACGGCGTGTGCCAAGGACACGCTTAGTTTCTTCCCCGACTTGTGTCGCCAGCCCATCGGTCATTAGCACAAAGCTTGCCCCATCAATCAGGATCTGATGTGCCTCAAAAGTCCGTGCTGTCTCATAAATCCGGTAGCCGAGCGTTGCCCGTGTTCCTCTAATTCGTGTGACCGTCTGCGCAGCATCCACATGGAAGAGATCAAGTCCTGCCCCCGCAAATTCGGCCGAACCTTCACTTTGATTAATTTTTAAGACAGCGCAATCCAATCCATCCTTGCCATCGCTGCCATAGACAATGCCTAGTTGGGCGCAAACGCCGCGGTGAATCTGCTCTAGCATCGCAGGGGCGGATAAGGGAAGCGGTGAAGCTGAGATAATTTTCTCGAGAACAGATGTAGTAATCAACGTCATGAATGCGCCTGGCACCCCATGCCCTGTACAGTCAAAAAAGACGAGATAGCGTGCTTGGCCAATTTTACCTATCCAATAGAAATCACCACCGACCAAATCCTTGGGCTGCCACACTGACGCTACTTGGCCTAATTGCTCCTTCAAAGCGTCGGCACGCACCAACAAACCCCGCTGAATATGGCTGGCATAGCTGACCGATTCACCAAAATTACGATTGGTCTCTTCAAGCAGGCGGCGATCATTAGCAATCTCTGTGACATCACGTCCTGTGCCGCGATATCCCACACATGCCCCTGCCTCATTCACAATGGGCTTGCCATTCAGGCTAATGATACAGGGTCCTTGCGGGGTCATGAGTGGGCATTCAAAGTCACGAAACTCTTCTTCAGCTTGCCATGCCTTTTCAAAGGGTGCCCAGAAAAGGGCTTCCTTGTTATGTCCAACGATCTCTTGCAATGTCTTGCCGATGATATCTTGAGCCTCAAAACCTGAGCGTTGATAAAACTTTTCTGAGATTTCAGTAAAGCGGCCCTGGCTATCACATTCATAAAACCAATCGCCTGAGATTTCCGCCATATCCTTGAACTTCACCTGTGATTGTGAGAGCTCTTTCTGGAATTTCGTTAAGCGCGCAAAATAAATACGAGACGAGGCTGCCAACTTATTATAAGAGCGGCTTACGGCGCCAATCTCATCATCAAAATATACTTTGGCAAGGGCTGGCTTTGATGGCATTGAGGTTAGCATCGCTGTCTGCAAATTCCGCAGCGGTCTCAAAACCAAAAATAACAATACAGCAATAAGTACAAATAATGTCACAAAGATCGCGGCGGCTGCCACAAGTAACGCTGAGATGATTTGCTTATTTTGTGCGTCTTTAATGACGTCTTGCGCCAATAAAAATTCATAGCGCCCATTACTTGGTGAGCGCACCTGCAATGAGGTGAGATCTTTCATTTGCGTTGTCACAGGCTGGCATCCACCAGCTGGCAAATGAATCACATGTTGTGGCTGTGTCTCATCAGAACGCGGCAACGTATAATCAATACAAATCACCTCTTCTTGATCGAGCAAATTACGCAAGAGCTGGCGTGCCGAGCTGACATCATCACGTGCGATCGCTCCATCAATGATAGGTGCCAAGACCAAAACAGAATCTGATAATTTTGAGGTGATTTCCTTTGTGGCGAGCTTTGATAAATAGCCTGCAAAGCTGAGGCTTATCAGCAAAGTCACAATCGTCGAGAGACCAGCAGCAAGGGCCAGAAAACGCCACAGCAATCCAAATGAGGGCTGCGCTTCTTCTTTTGTTACTACGCGGCTATGGGGCTGTGCCGTCATATCACCTTACTTATATCTTTATCTTCTGCCTATGAGCTGAACCGATCAGGCTTTTGTTCAGCATATCATAATTTAGATTTGTACAAAGCCTCTGATAGCGCCTTCTGTTTAAAATAGTCATCTAAGGCACCGCAGAGGGTCATTTTAGCGCACCCTCTTTTTATTTTGCGATTCACACCTATCTCAAAGATATGAGACAGTTTCTAAGACATGGCATTATTGCTTCCGTCATTGCGCTATCACTCAGCGCTGCGCCTGCCGCGTGGAGTGATCAAACTGATCCTGTCTTGCCCTCCTTATTTCAGGATTTACAAACCGTGACAGAGCCTGGTGATATCCAACGTATCACAGCTGAGATTTGGCAAAGATGGTCAACACATCCCACCGAGGAGACACTCACCGCACGCCTTACCAGAGGTGTGACGATGATGAACCAAGGTGACTATATCCATGCGGAAGGCATCTTTACTGACATTATTGCCGAAGATCCGAACTTTGCTGAAGCCTGGAACCGACGGGCAACGCTCTATTTTATCATGGGGCAATTTGGGAAATCACGCGCTGATATTGCGCAAACATTGGCGATTGAACCCCGTCATTTTGGGGCGTTGGCAGGGCTTGGTTTGATCGAGATGCATCTTCAAAATTATGAAGCGGCCTTGCTTGCCTATGAAGAAGCGGCAGCCATTCACCCTCATATGGGGGAGGTGAATGACATCATCGCGCGCTTGCAAGACAAAGTCAAAGGGCTTGCGCTGTAAGCGGACCTCAGCCTGTGGCACTCCTAATTCGCGAGAAGTGAGAGCGGGCCAATCGTATCATCATTGGTGTCTGCCGCAGCAAGAGGCTGGCCATCTGCTGGCGTCTCTTCTTCGGCAGTTTCTTCCTCACCCTCTTCTTCGAGCTCATCAGTTGCCGGCACTGGCGCGGCGGCTGGTGCGAGGAGAGGCAGGCCAATTTCAATAATGTTGTCTGTTGCCACTTGCACAGGACCAATCGCAGATGTCTCACGAATGGTGAATGTTTCAGCAAATTCAGTGGCAAGCGCGTCATCAGCGATTCCAAAGTTTCGTGCGACATCTTGCAAGGTTACTTCTGGCGCTTCGCCAGCTGCGATTTGAATAGCGCGATTGCTGTTTTGGATGGCTTGTGTCACGCGTGATGCAGAAACAGGATTAATGGCGATAGATCCAACGTTGTTTGCTGTCTGAATATAGTTCCCGATAATTTGTTCAGATGATTGTTGTGGGTTCGCTAGAACTAGAGGCAGTCTGTAGAAGGTTAGTACACCAGAACAATCCACTGATGGCGAATTATAGCTAAAATTGAAATTCAATACATTGTTTGCATTGCCAATGAAACTTGGCAGACCGGTACAACGATAATCCTCTGAACGCTGACCAGCGAGCAAAGCGCCATCTGAGAAATAATCGTTATCATTAGCCGCTATCAACCAATCATTTGGCGATAGGTCATTTGTCATAAGTCTACCAACTCGGCCATTAAAGCCACTGGCTGTAATAAATACATCGTCTCTAATGGCGCCGTCTTCGATGATAAAATTATTGGTAATCGTGGCTTGGAAAGCGGCGCTATTCGCATACAGGCGCTTCACATTGATGCCAGCTTCTGCATCGATACCAAGCATTGAGCCGACTGCCCGCGCGCCCTCGTTCTTGCCTTGAATGTATAATTCAAGTTCATCAGAACCATTATAGTCAATATCATTCAAATTGGCATATTCGTGCACATTGAATCTAATGTCGCCATTGCCATTCATAACAATGTCTGTGTTTGTGTTGCCTGAATCTTGAATGCGTGAGGCCAATACAGAAATCGCACACCCCGCTTGATTTGGAAGACAATCCGCAGAATTTTCTGATATAAGCCCTGTCAAATAAACTGTATCACTGGCTTCGATACGGGTCGCTCCACTCCCAACGTTTACACTTGCGGTGTCCTCAAATGTAACATTTTGGTTAAGAAGATTATCCATATCAATGGTTAAGTTACCACCACCAGTGTTGAGCACTGTATTTGCTTGTATTGTTAAGTTATCAGCCGCTTGAGCAAATATGTTTCCGCCCTCTGTACTAATGCTACCTGACACATTAATGCTATTTCCTGCTCTTAAGTTTAGAAGAGCCCCATTCGTATTGACACTGCCAACACCCTCTAGGTTCAAGCTCTCAAATGAGCGGAATGTGATGTCATTTCCATCAGTATCGAAGCTACCAGTAGCCCGGAGATTTGCCCCTACAGCAACATCAAGCTCGCCAGCTAAATCAGCACCTGTCATACGCAAATTCTGGCCAAGCGGGCCAAAGAGCCATGCTCCATCATTTATGGAAGTAACGGTGAATGTGGAATTATCATAATTAATTGATGCTACCTCAAGAGCCTTACCAATTTTGGTCATTGTGGTGTCATTATCTAGAGGCTGCTCACCAATTGACCCATTAGCAATCAACGTTACGTCTTGTGCTTTGATATCTAAAACAGTGTCTTCTAAGGCATCTAAGATACGCCCTGGACTTGTAAGGTTGATATTAGCTGGCGAATATAATTGAGCAACATTCACATCATTTGTGTTTTCGGTTATCCAAATTCCATTCATCGCTCTAGCTGTTAGGGTATAATTATCGGCTACATCAATCTTAAAGACAGAAGTGGAATTGCCGATTTGCCCATCAGATGCCTCGATGATCGCAGAATTTGACATAAATACCGTATTATTATCAATCCTCACATTAAATAGGTCACCGTTAACCTTAAGTCGGCCTTCACCACCTGCAGTGAAACTATTAATATTTAAACTTCCTTCACCGCCAACAAAGGCAAAGCCATCTTGCGCATCTATGTTAACCGTTGATGAACTGTAACGAGTTTCGATATCTAAATCTTCTCGCTGAGTAATGGTCAGCATGCCTGTTTCATTGTCGAGATGCATGTCGTCGTTTTCGGCAGCTGCGAGTAATATTTTCGAGCTATTATCTAATTGACCTGTCCGAATAGCCTCTAACGTGAAGTTGTCAACTTGACCATATGCGCCAATATTTCCGTTGTTTACAGTGAGAGTAACATTATCACCAACGATGTTAGCCTCTTCTACAGCAGTTGTCGTATCTGTTGTTTCCTTGAAAAAAGCTCCAGGCATTGCTGCTTCCAAGTGTGCTTGGTCCCACTCAAACCCGGCTGTCATCACGTTAATTTCGTCGGCTGTCGCTGTATATGAATAATTATCCTGATAGCCAGTTGCTCCAAATTTTTCGTAACCAAGTTGATATCTGGCTTGCTGGCGACCTTCAAAGGCAGCAATTTCCGTTGCATTATCATTCAATGCAGAACGCTCGGATGCAGTAGCTTCATATTGGAAATTTGGATCGTATGCGTCTGCAACATACACGCCGTCATCATTCTCTTGGACGTTACGCAAATCCCAGTAATCGTTGTATAAAAGGGTCATTTCCCTCTCATGCGCTTCAATCTGGTCATCTTTCTTAGCCAGGGCATCAGAGCCTGTCAGTGCCAAGTCATTCCACAAGGATAACAAAGTAGCTTGCGCTGCTGCGTCATCTGTTTGAATTTCATTAGCATCCATGATGCTTCCATTATCAGTTGTAAGACTCACATTACCAACTGCATCAATACGCTTTACCCGGATGTCATCACTGATTTCAGTAATTGAAATATTTCCAGACCTAGAAAGGGCTGATAGTGTGCCATTGTCGACGGAATTAATCCTTAAGTCCCCAGACCCAAGATTTACGATTGCGCCAACCTCTGCGGTAAGATCTATGTCATTACCTCTTAATACAGCAACGTCGGTGTCAATCCTAATATCTTCGCCAGCGAATAATACAACATCTCCGTTACCGGTGTTTGTTAGGTTATCGAAAATAAGGTTGCCATCCTGAGACGTCATAAATACGCCGCCGTTTGCGGCTGCCGTAATAGTAGCATTATCAGGCTGAACAAAATAAAGTGGATTCGAGTCTGTGCCAATTGAACCTGAGCTCTGAATAGTTATGTCCCCAACATTTAATCGCTTAAGGGCGTTTGGCGCAGTAATATCGCCTCCAGTAGCAACAATGCTTGTGCTCGAACCTGCATTTTCAATGCTACCATTCAAAATGATGCCAGCGTTAGACGTGATATCCAATGACCCTGTATCTGAGCCAATAAAGCGAATAGTGACGTCTTTGTCTGCAATCAGCGACTGGTCATATAGCTGGTAGCCACGACGCGTAACCTCGGTCCAAACGTCCACTGTACACCAAGTGATAATCCATCCACTACAAGATTTCTGTGGATCCTTGGCAACACCGTTATGTGCGTTTCTTTGTGTTCGAGAAATAGGCTCATAACGTGATTTAAATGTATAGCCATTTGACTCTGCTGTAGTAGGAACTGCTGCATAATCTACACGAGGGAGATCGTCAGCTGATAGAGCTCCCAATGTTTCTGAAGCACCAACATTTTCCGGGCGGAAACTAGTTGCGCTGTAGAAGTTATGTCCAAAGAAACCTATCGTTCTTTCCTGATAGACAAAGTCTGTCACCTGTTCTGTTATTTCACCTGTTAGCCAGTAATAACGCACGTCATCGATGATTTCATAGCGCGCCTGACGATCTGAAGAACCGTTCACATCTTGTACGTTATAAGCAGATGAATTCAGTGTATCGGGGCGACCATAACCCTCATATACCTGCATCTCATCGCCAATCCGGGTATATTGAGTAACTTTAGATAGATCGTCGCCGTTTACCTTAAAGTTATCAATTAAAGTGATTTTTCCTTCCACTTCCCCAGTTGAAATTGTAGCCAACTGTAAGTCATACCCTGATTGGTTATTGATAGTATAATCTGCAAATCCATCGAGAACGTTTAGCTGACCATTACCGGTAGAAATCAACTTACCAGCAATGAATATTTCACCGCCACTCGCCTCCATTGTGGAAACTTCTACAACGCCCTCATCGGCGTTGTAATAAGCATCAAACAAACCTGTGAGTTCACGATTTATACCTGTTCCTGAGAACACACCATCATTTGAACTATTATCAATTTTCAATTTGCCTGTTAGGTCACCGATATCAAATACACCATTATTATTATTGTCAGCATATTCGGTGGTGTCTAACATCCCATCGCTATTTGTGTCGTACGTCGCCAATGTATCATTAAATGCTGCAAACGGGTCGGCAGCAAAATTACCGATTTGAACGTTTTTCTGCCCAATACCAGACTGTACAAGTCCGTTCAGGTTAACAGTATTTGCTACCACAAATATTTTACCCTCCGCTGATAGCGCAGAATCTGTTTGGTTTACAGTTGGGTTCGCAATCTTACACGGTAACGAAGATGGGGCAAAGAACCAGAATGTTGGCGAATCCGAACATGTACCAATAGCTCCCACGCCGATATCATTTTCCCGCGCATCATCATAGCTTATTGTGGCGGATGGATGAGGCCCTAGATTAGTGATGCCATCATCTTTTCCTTGAATGAAAATCGAACCGCCAGACGTCATCTTTAACTCACCAGCGTTGATGGAAGCATTATCCTGGAATATCGAACCATACTTATTCTTGATATCTACGAGACCACCACGGTTTTCAATATTGCCGCTGATAAGTAATTCTGGCGCTTTGATATCTGCGCTGTCTGGGTTGTATTGGGTTGTGTTCGGGTCAAATCTGCTTCGGATTGTTACCTCTGAAGTAAAGCTCCCTGGATTTGTTGTAAGAGAGAAAGCTGTATTACCGTTTGAACGATTTTGGCGGGCGATATCATTAGAGCTTATCATTTTTTGATTGTTAAAATAGATAAGGCCACCTTTATCATTAGGAATTTCTATTTTTGATAACTTCAGAGGGCTATTTGAATCGTTTCTTACTTCAATAGTGGCCGAGTTCTTAGACTCAATCTCACCATTAGTCCCATATAAATTATCTGCCTCGATATAGACGCTGCCTGTAGCTGCATATAAGTCACCCAACTGAATGACATCAACAGCACCTTGATTAAGCTGCTGTTTCTTAGCGTTCAAAAATGCAATCTGTGTGTCTACTTGCTGATTAGTTTCATTATCACCAATATTTTGGATTTGCGTAGTAAGAGAGTCTATCTCAGATTGCATTTGTGATTGCGCAAATGATAACGGCGTGAAATTAGAGGAACCGTGGTCGATAATATCCTGACGTTGTTGAATTTTCGAATTACGGTCCGCTGTCAGCGTGTTAGCGAGGCTAGTATTATTATCGTTTTGCGCTTGCGTGATCTGTGATGCAAGATTGTTGATTTCAGTCTGCATCTGATCAAGCGCTTGTTGATAAGTAATTGAAGGCGCATCTGTAGGCGATAAATTATTCTTTTCTGTTTGAAGTGCCGTTCGTCTGTCGATTAGTCCTTGGGAAATATTATCTGGTGCTGAGGCAGCCTTGAACTCAAGCAATTTTCCGATTTCATCATCGATATCATTGGCGAGGTTTTGGTTAGTTTGATACGTCCATGTAACTGAGTCACTTGATTTAACTGTAACTGTTGCATCATCACTCCAAGATGCAATTGGTACATTCACAACTCCTAATGACGTATTGTCGAGGTCGTACTTCGTCCAACTGTCGCTTGATGCATCATAGACGAGAGACTGACGAGCAACAGATCCATTATCCATTGCTTTAAATGTACCAAAGTCTGTTCCAAATCCAACGTATTGTCGGTTGAATACACCAGTTTCCAATTTCCCATCTACGGTTACATTAGCTGACGCAGAATTCACTGCTGAACCAAAGTCTTTATCTACCGGAATCACGCCAAATAAGATGAAAATAAGCCATTTTGCGTAACCATCACCCTTAACATTGCGATTGCCTTTAGTTGCACGCAATGTCATGTGGCGAGCTGACTGCATTTTCGCGTCGTTATCTACCGTTATATCAACGTCATGATATAATTTTGCTTCTGCTTTTTCGCCAGAATTCACGGCAATAAGAGTATTATTGTATATGTCTGCTTTTGCCAACACATCTAAATTATTAGGAATTGAATAATACCCTGCGTATCCACGAAGATAACCATTTGCTCTCACGGTTGACCTATCATCGAGATGAATATCCTCGTCAGAAGTCAGTGTCGCTCTTGACTGTGCTGAAGCTCCCACACCAGCCAAGCCCCAAACAGACGTTTTTGAATGAGCGTCTATATCTGCGCTTGTTGTTGTACGAAGGTCTATGTCACCACGCTGGGTAGCAAGGAGTGAGTCCTGCTCGAAGAAAATTCCAGTCTCTGAGTCAGCGACAACTTTCGCTAACGACCTTGGAATTGACACTGCTCCACCGGTAGAAACTTTTGCTGATGTTCTAACAGTAGGATTAGAGCCAGCTCTCACAAGAGCGTGGCCTTGATTTGCGTTTGTACCAACAACGAATACATCAGAATAACGCCCAAACTGAACTTTAGAACGAATATTATGATACGCCTCTGCATACCCTAGGGTGACATTTAGGCCGCCCCCGCCATCAAATCGGAAATGGTCTCCGCTGATACCTGTTTTTGAAAATGTGTTTCCAACATCAATGTCAAGATTATGAACGTCCAGCTCAGCATAGTTACCTATGCGAACAATGGCATTCGATGTGCCTACTGTTTCTGCAAGTCCGCCCGTAATACCAGCCAATGCAATGGCAGACGCATCAATCTTTGAATCGATGTTATCTCCGCCTACCGCTTTCAGTGTCAATTTACCTGTGACTGCTGCCCGGGCGCGGTCAGCCGCTGACGATGCATCGGCAAAAAGAACCTTATTTGTTGTTACATGATTTACCTTTGCTTCACCGCCATTAGCTGCTATCGCTCCGCCTACCCCAGACATTAATTCAGCTTGTGCGCGCCGCTGACCAGCCGCCTTAACTTCAATGTTACCCATAATGTCCATTGAAGAGCCGGCATCAAATTGCACAAGAGAACCACCACGCTGCCGGTTTACAACCGAATGAGCGCCTAAGGCTGCTGCGCCTAAGGCAAAGGCGTTTCCATCTGCATAGCTTCGAGCATAGTCATAAGCAATTATCGAGGAATTATCAGCTGTTTGCTCTTCACCACTATTATAACGGTTCGCACCGATTGTTGCATTTGAGCCAACAACAATATTTGCGTCAGATTGGTTGTTTATATGGTTTTTTGACCCTGTAGCACCGACTAACAAACCACCAGATGCGCCAATAGTGTCCGACGTTACTTGCCGATGTGACATGTTGGAGCTGCCAATAGTAGATGTCAAAGTCAAACCATTGCCAATCACTGTCGCGTTGTCACCAATAGAAACAGTAGTATCTCGGTCTAAATCAACATCCGAAGAAATAATCGATAGACCTACACCACCTGCAATGGCCACACCGACAGCATCGGCTTCGTTTTTACCAACATCTTCTGCTGACATCGTGACTCTGGCATTACTATATATGTTGGTGTTTTGACCAACTTCTGATCTCGTTGAACCTGTATCATCCAAATCTACAAACGCGCCGACAACTGCCCCGCCGAAAGCTGCCCCAGCTGATACAGCCCTTGCCTCTTGAGTAGATGCGTTGCGGGCTCGAATTGTCACTGCCCCGACGCGATTTGTATTTGTTCCAATATTTGAATTTGAGCCAACTTGGGCGATCGAGTTACCATTAACCTGAACACCATTATAGGAAACACCAGCTGCTAATACACCAGCGGCAACACCAAGCACATTGACCTCCGCATCAATATCTCTGTCACTTTCAACCGTTACAGTTCCGGTATCTGAAGCAGTCGTTATCGATACATTGTCGCCAATTCGCGCTGTTGCATTTTCTGTCAGGTTAACACTGGCTATTGAAGCGTTTAGACCTATGACTCCAACCGAAGCCCCAATTACTGTAGAGTTTACTGCTCCTACGACTAAAGTAGAACCGTCAGGCAGGGTAATACTCTTATTCGTCCCACTGTCAATTGTAGCACTCACATTCAAAGAAGTAATATTATCAATGACGCTGTTATTGCCGATACGCGCTGTAACCGACCCAGCATAATCGGCAATCGCAACAAAGCCACCCACACCAACACCGCCGCCTGCGACACCACCAGCAATTTGTGACAGCTTCAATGTCTCTTCGGCTTCAACTGTTAAGGCGCCACCGGCTGTGATATTGGCCCCTGCCGCAATCTCAGCCAGCGTTGAATCACCATCCGAGCCATTGACATCATTCGCTATACCACCTGTTTGCGTAGCAACAAGCGCAAGCGTCTCGTTATCATCTGCTTCGGTGTAGGCTGCGGTATTTGTCTTGGCACTATCATTGTCATAATTGCCTCTATCTTCGCCCGCATCTGCCGCGGCTTCAGCCACCATATCGCCATTATCATTTTGCAGATTATCCGACGCATTATCAGACATTGACCCACCGATGAGCGTCAGTGCCATAGAGCCTGCGGCGCCCAAGCCAAGACCACCAGCTGCGGCAATACCTTGGTTTGAGATATCTTTTGTTGAATCTGCCCGGACGGTTACATCTTGGTTCGCATAGGCGGTGACATTTTCACCAATGCGCGCTTTTAAGGTGTTCCGTGTGACCGTTGCCACAACACCAATACCAACACCGCCAGCCCCGGCAAAGGCCGCCGCACCTGCGGCACCTTGTGTCGTGATATCATCATCGGCAATCACAGAAATGCTTTGCGTTGCGACATCATTATATGATGCGACTTGGTTAATCTGGGCGTTATCGCCAATCTCAGCCACAGTGGTTGTTTTGAGAATATTGATGCCAAGTGAGCCAGAAATGGCCAAGGTTGGGTCGCCTGCAAACCCAATGATATTTTGGTTAATATTCGTATCTGTGTTCGCTAATACGCTTAGCTTATTGCGCACAGCGATATCAGCATTATCTCCAATTTTCGCGGTATTAGTTGATTTAGCAACAAGGACACCAAGCGATGTACCAATCCCCGCACCACCAAAGCCGACGCTAACATTACCAGCGGTTTGAATGAGGTGCATTTCTTGATCGGATTGAACCGTGAGGTTATCACCTGCCCGCAATGTAGCATTATCACCGATCACAGAGCTCACATCATTGCCCACAACTGAGACACCGACAATACCGCCCACCGCATTGGCACCGCCTGCGACAGAGACCATGGTCTGATAGACGCGGTCAGTGCTATCTGCTTCTAAGATGACATTTTGCTTGGCCTTCAAAGTCACATTATCACCGACCAGCGTTTCCACTGTTTTGGTGAAGACTTGCGTATCAATATCGAGCGAGACCGCCACACCGCCGGCCGAGATACCTGATGAGATATTATTTAACAGCGTATTTGATTTGGCCAACATCCGCACATCTTGCGCATCAGAGGCAGTTGATAAATCATCATTAACTGTGGTGTTAGACCCGATCTTGGCGCGCGTTGTTGAATTGGCCACTGTGGTCGCGACCACACCTGCCACACCAACGGCACCAAATCCCAAACCAACTGGCGCGAAATTCACATCTTCATTTGTGAGGGCTGCGATTGAAAGGCCGCGTCTTGTTTCATTGTCAAAGCTGGCATCAACAACGGTAAAGTTATCTGTCTGCTCATTACCATCTTGGTCACGCGTGGCCTTTGACGTGATTGACGTGGTCGTATTATCAATAGTGCCACTGGCCACAGCCATACCGCTACCTTGCGCATTCGCTGTGATATCCGCATCATCCCCGATGGTTGCTTCGGTCAGCGACTTAAAGATATAGGTACCGAAGGCACCTGATACGCCGACCGCACCGCCGGCACCAGCAAGGACGATAGCATCAATCTCGGTATCATCTTTTGCTTCAAGGCGGATAGAATCATTGGCATAGACAAAGGCATTATTGCCGATCTGGGCTTGCGTTTTATTCTTCGCAACAACCACACCAGCTGCGCCTGTGACACCGACAAGACCACCATTAATGGACAAAGCGACCTGAATGATATCTGCCTCGGCATCAGCATCAACCGAGATGTCACCACCTGATGAGACGCGGGCATTATCACCAATATAGGCTTTGGTTTCTTTGTTCAGGACAACCGCATCACCTGTGATGCCGACACCAACCAGCGCCCCACCACCTGAGCCTGTGACTGAGACGAGCTCTGTATCACTCTCTGCTTTCACCGCCACTTCTTGGTTAGCTGATGAATTATCAGTTTGGTTAACGCTAGCGTTATCACCGATAAAGGCATGTGTCTTAGAGGTGGTGACTTGCGCCATCACCGCACCCTGAACTGAGGTGATACCGGCGCCACCAGCTGATAAGGCGCCTGATCCGACCACTTCGCTCGTGCGTGCACGAACAAGGGTTTTGCGGCTGGCATTAATCGTCGCACCATCGCCGATATAGGCTTGCGCGGTATTATTCACGAGCAAGACACCCACGGTGACACCAACACCAACAACACCAGCACCGCCGAG
>WTJA01000079.1 GCA_011524995.1 Alphaproteobacteria bacterium
CCAATTTCAAAAGAATCTTTGCCGGCGCTCTCTTGGAAGGTAATTGCCACATTCACCTCTGCCTCAGCCAAAAGGCGCTCTCTGATCAGGGTTGATGTAACCTTCGAGCCTTCGCGCCCTGCAAGCGGCGAGTCATTCACCGTAATAGTCACCGCCATTGTCGGCGGGTCAATCGGTGTTGATTGAAGAGGTGTTGTCACATCTTTTGTCGCAATCGTGTCTGATACAGATGCCACAGCAAGGCCCGCAATACAGATAATATCGCCAGCCTGCACCTCTTCCACAGGCACACGGTCCGTGCCCTCAAATCGCAATAATTTTGTCAGGCGGCCTGCTTCCACCACTTTGCCATCAAGATTCACAGCATGGACCGCTTCATTCACACGCGCCTTGCCTTGCACCACACGGCCTGTCAAACAGCGGCCTAAATATTGATCAGAATCAAGCAAGGTTGCCAACATGGCAAAGGGTGCCTCAGCATCCAAATTCGGCGCTGGCACATGCGAGATAACAAGATCAAGAAGCGGATTGAGTGACTCACGCGGATCATCTAACGAGCGCACACACCAGCCATCACGGCCAGACGCATAGAGAATAGGGAAATCAAGCTGGTCTTCATTGGCATCCAAGGCGACAAACAAATCAAAGACTTCGTCAACCACCTCTTCGGGACGACCATCCGGACGGTCAACCTTATTAATAATAACAATAGGCTTCAGCCCTTGCTTTAGCGCTTTGCCAAGCACAAATTTGGTTTGCGGCATCGGGCCTTCAGCGGCATCTGTGAGCAAAATCACACCATCAGCCATATGCAGCACACGCTCAACCTCACCGCCGAAATCAGCGTGGCCTGGTGTATCAATGATATTGATACGAATATCTTGCCACATGATAGAGGTTGGCTTTGCGAGAATGGTAATCCCTCTTTCCTTTTCGAGATCACCTGAATCCATCAACCGCTCTTCAACCTGCTGATTAGAGCGGAACATCCCGCTTTGCTTCATGAGCGAGTCAATCAGTGTTGTTTTACCATGGTCAACGTGAGCAATGATGGCAATATTGCGCAATGCGTGGGTCATGAGATATCTCGATTCTGTATGGAGAAGTTCAAAACTGACGTCTTACTATCAGTCCCTGCGCCGCAATACTAGTAAAAAGACAGCCCGCTTAGGCTTTGGCTGTTGCGAGATAGGCCGTAAGCTTATCCCATACTGCCTGATCGGCAAAATAATGTAACTTTGTGCGGCGCTCTAGAATATCCTCAGCCGTTTGGGCCCATTCTTCGCGCACAAGGAAGTCCACCTCAGCCTGTGACAAGCCAGCACCAAACATCTCACCAAGCGGCTTTGGCGCCTCTTTTGTGCCTAAAATCTGAGTGATATCAGCGCCATAGCTTGTCGCAAGGCGGGTGACCATCGCCTCATCTAAATGACTAAATTCCGCTAAGGCCTTATCCAGAAAGGCGGCGAAATCAGCGGTGCCAAGGGCACCGCCTGGCAGTGGCGTTGTGCCAGCTTGATGCGCAGTTGGTTGCGGTAATTCGCGGTGCATTAGCGCTGCGACGGCGCGCGCTAATTTACGATAGGTTGTCAGCTTCCCGCCAAAAATATTTAACCAGCTTTGCGCCGTTCCTTCTTCAAAGCGCAACACATAATCTCTGGTAGCGGATTTCGCATCAGCTGCCCCATCATCAAAGAGCGGGCGCACACCTGAATAGGTTGCCACGACATCTGCTTCTGTGACGGGGCGTTTTAAATAGCGGCTAACCTCTCGGCAAATATAAGAGATTTCCTCAGAACTAATCTCTGGCTTATCAGGCGCCGTGTCATGGTCAACATCAGTTGTTCCAAGGAGCGTAAATTCATTAAGGTAGGGAATCGCAAATAAAATACGCCCATCATCATTTTGAAAAATATAAGCCTTATCATGATCGCATAATCGCTTCGTTAAAATATGCGAGCCACGCACGAGGCGGATATTCTTAACATTACTTGTCTTGGCGGCCTGACGCACCTCATCAACCCAGGGACCAGCGGCATTAATCACATAGCGGGCCGTGACATCACCTTGGTCTGTTTGAATATGCCACACACCCTCTTTTTGGGTGGCTGTCTGCACCTTCGTGCGCGGCGCAATATTCGCCCCAAACGCTTTGGCAGCTCTGGCATTCAAGATAGTCAGCCGATTATCATCAACAAAACAGTCTGAATATTCAAAGGCAGATGTAAAGTCGTCTTTTAGACAAGCCCCAACAGGATCTTGGCGTAGGTTCACCGCTTGCGAGGCTGGCAAAATCTTCCGCCCGCCCAAATGATCATAGAAAAACAAACCTAGCCGCAGGAGCCATTTAGGTCGCATAGCAGGGGAATGAGGCAAAACAAAACGAAGCGGATGGATCAAATGAGGTGCCATCCCCATCAAGGTTTCGCGTTCGCGCAACGCTTCGCGCACGAGGCGAAATTCATAATATTCAAGATAGCGCAATCCACCATGAATCAGCTTTGTCGACCAAGACGATGTGCCTGATGATAAATCATTCATCTCCGCTAGCATCACGTTATAGCCCATGGCCGCGCATTCACGCGCTATGCCACAGCCATTAATGCCGCCGCCAATAATGAAAATATCGTAATCTGCTCTTTGTTCCGTCTGCATTGCTGTGTCTTCTGCTTCACCCTTACGGTAAAAAGGGTTGCGGGTGGGTGTGTTTTTTGGTCTCATCACCCACGCAATTCATCGTCAGATTATGAGGCCTTTATTATGTCATCAAGCTCTAGTGCTATCTTAGCCATTGATCAAGGGACAACAAGCTCTCGCGCTATCCTTTTTTCACAATCAGGCACATTACTCAAACAGGTGAATCAAGAGTTTGAACAGCTATTCCCGCAAGATGGATGGGTAGAGCATCGCCCAGAGGATATTTTATCAACTGTGCTCGCCGTTAGCCGTGAGATGATAGACTATGCCACTGCTGAAGGGCTCACAATTGAAGGCATTGGCATCACCAACCAACGAGAAACCACAATTATCTGGGATCGCAAGACAGGTGAGGCCATTTATAATGCGATTGTCTGGCAAGATAGACGCACGGCGTCTTTGTGTGAGGGCTTGCAAGAAGACGGTCATCTTGCGTTTGTCAATGAACGCTCTGGCCTACTTCTTGACCCTTATTTTAGCGCGACCAAAGCGGCATGGATTTTGGACAATGTTGAAGGTGCCAGAGCCCGCGCCGAGGCAGGAGAGCTTTGTTTTGGCACAGTTGATAGCTTTTTGATTTGGCACCTGACAAACGGTGAAAAACACCTCACAGATGCGACCAATGCAAGTCGCACCAATCTCTATAATATTATGGAGCATAAATGGGATGACGGGCTATGCGAGCTCTTTAGAGTTCCCCCATCCCTCCTACCAGAGGTGAAGGATTGCGCCGCTGATTTCGGCCAAACCGATCCCGCCCTCTTTGGCACCTCCTACCCCATTTGTGGTGTCGCTGGCGACCAGCAAGCAGCAACCATTGGCCAAGCATGCTTTGCAGAAGGTGCGATTAAATCAACTTATGGCACAGGCTGTTTTATGTTGGCCAATACAGGGGCCAACCGCCTTCATTCACAGAATAAGTTGCTCTCTACCATCGCCTATCAAATTGAAGGGCAAGCAACATACGGGTTGGAAGGCTCTATCTTTATCTCTGGCGCAATCATTCAATGGCTAAGAGATGGCTTAACTATTTTGGCGCACGCGTCTGAGAGTGAGGCCATGGCCACATCGCTGGAAAGCAATGAGGGTGTCTATATGGTGCCTGCTCTAACAGGGCTTGGCGCTCCTCATTGGGCACCTCACGCCAGAGGGGCCATCTATGGCATCACCCGAGATACCGGCCCCGCTCATTTCGCGCGCGCTGCCTTGGAATCAGTTGCCTATCAAACACATGACCTCATCTCTGCTATGGCAGGGGATGGCATTACCTGCAAAGGGTTAAAGGTTGATGGCGGCATGGTTGCCAATAATTGGCTCATGCAATTTATGGCAGATATTTTGGACCAACCCATAGCACGTCCTGTGGTAGCCGAAACAACCGCGCTTGGGGTCGCGATGCTGACGATGTTGCAATTAGGACATGTCTCATCTCTGTCTGAGCTAGAAACGATTTGGCAATTAGATGCGGATTTCTCTCCAGCGATGACTGCGGATGAGCGCGCCCCGCTCATTGCCGGGTGGCAACAAGCTGTGACACGCACATTGGGCTAATGATTAGGCTGTGACCTTAGGCGCTTAGGCATCACCAATCAGGGTTATGCCGGCTTGCTTCATGGCAGAAAGTTGACTAGCAAGCGAACCATCAAGGTCAATCGCTCTGCACCCCCGCAAATCAACCGTGACCTCATAGCCTAGCCGCGCCGCATCAAGCGCGGAATAGGCCACGCAATAATCTGTGGCAAGGCCGACAAGCGCCACGGCTCCCACCTGATGCGCTTGCAAATAGCCATGCAACCCTGTTGTGGTTTGATGATCATTTTCAAAAAAGGCCGAATAGGAATCCAATGCGGGGTTTGTGCCTTTGCGAAGAATGAGCTGAGCCGTATCACTTAGCAAGTTGGGGTGGAAGGCGGCACCAGCAGAGCCTTGCACACAATGATCGGGCCACAGCGTTTGCGGCCCATAGGGCATCGTCACTGTTGAAAAGGGGCCTTGCCCCTCATGCTGGCTCGCAAATGAGCTATGGTTAGCTGGGTGCCAATCTTGACTAAGAATGACGAGTTCAGATGCCTGCCCTGCATTCGTAATAGCATGATTCACAAAAGGTACAATCGAATCGCCCCCTGCAACGGCTAGCGCACCGCCTGGGCAAAAATCATTTTGCACATCAATAACAAGAAGCGCTTTGTTATTCGTCATATCACACTCATTTTTCATCATTCGAAAGGTTATTTCAAATCGTCAGCCTATGCAAATGCCGCAATCGGACTTCCATCTGCACCCCACTTTAGGGTGCCACAATTGGAAAATCAGCTTAAATCTGCCGAAAATGCCGCTTTTTTGCCATGAAGATGTCAAAATCACCTGCCAATGTTTTCATCATACAAGCGACCTTATATTTATTTTTCAGAAGGCTGTTGATTTTAGGCGGCTATTCATGCTTACACTATTGGTCGGTATGGGGACATTTACTCTCCCCAAATCTCTGCTTTAGTTAAGCATAACTTTTTAAGTCCTTTAGGGAGGAGACAATGAAAAAGTTTTTAATGAGCGTAGCTGCTGTTGGTGTTTCACTAACAATGGCCAATGCTGCAAAAGCTGATTGTGGCGATATTTCTATCGCTGAATGGAACTGGGCATCAGGTGAATTGATGGCCAACGTTGACAAGATTATTCTTGAAGAAGGATATGGCTGTAATGTTGAATTGGTTCCAGGCGCAACAACAACAACATTTGCGTCAATGAATGAAAAAGGACAGCCAGACATCGCTGGTGAATTGTGGATTAACGCTGTGCGTGAGCCACTCTTCGCTGCTATGGATGAAGGCCGCTTACATTCGGTCAATGACGGCCCAATCACTCAGTTGGGTGAAGGCTGGTGGGTACCACCACATACTGCTGAAAAGCACCCTGAGATCGTAAACGACATCAATGCATTGCTTGCACGTCCGGATCTATTCCCACACCCAGAAGATTCATCAAAGGGTGCATTCGTTGGTTGCCCAGCAGGTTGGGGTTGTCAGTTGGCAAACGCAAACCTATACCGCGCCTTCGAAATGGAAAAGAAGGGCTGGCTATTGGTTGATCCAGGTTCAGCTGCTGGTCTAGACGGTTCAATGGCAAAAGCTGTTGAGCGTGGCGAAAACTGG
>WTJA01000055.1:0-1586 GCA_011524995.1 Alphaproteobacteria bacterium
TTACTACTGATTGGTATTGGGGCAAGTTTCTTTCTGATTTTACTGCTTGTGGCTTTGCTGCGTCTGCGTAAAAACACGCGGGGATTGCGGCCAGCTGCTGCCATGGCCGTCGAAGAGAGTAGCGCCAGTGATGATGTGCCGCCGGCCCCGGTGATGCCGCAAGCGCCAGCCACTATGCCAGCTGCTGAAGAGGCGATAGAGGCAAGTGCTGGTTTTAAATTATTTAAGCGCCGCAAGAAGCGAAAAAACAAACAGGGTGCCGGTCAAGATGACGTCGCCTCTCAATTAGCAGATATTGAACAGCAAATGTTGGCATTGCGTGAATTGTTTCGCAATGGCGAGATAGCCCGGTCAGTCTATATCGCAGAGACAAAAGCGCTTTATGAGACCGCGCGGTTGCTCACCGAATAAATCATGACGATATAAGAAAAAGAAAGAGGGGCGTTTAACCCCTCTTTTTATTGGCCAGATTATTGGCAAGCCTATTGGTCAGAGCTGTTATCGCTGAGCGGAACCGGCGGTCTGAACGCTGAATGAGGCTGGAAGTCAGATGACGGGTCAATCACGGTCGGGGCCATAAAGATGATCATCTCACTGACATTGCTAGACACTTGGTCAGAGCCACCGACAAGCGGTGCCAATGGGGCAATAGCCCCAGTCGTTCCAGGCAGGCCTCTCGTGGTTGTGTTCTCAGAGTTCGCTGCCAATCCCGCAAGAACAATCACATCACCAGGTGCCGCTGTGAAGGCTGTTTCAATGGTATCTTCTGTATAGTCAGCTTGCGCTGCTGTGGTGATATCATTGATGTTTGATTCGGTGAAACGCTTGTTTTTAATAGTCACACCCATGCGCACTGTGCGGTTGGCAGGATAAACTTCTACCCCTTCCAACACGAGCTCAAATGGTGCTTCTTCTTCTGCTTCAACTTGGTTGGTTGTCACAGTGCCATTATCATTTGTTGTCTCGGTATAGATGAGCTTGGCAACCTGTGTTCGTGAGATGCTCGCACGCTCTGCGCCATCTTCGACCAAGATTGTGGGGCTAGAAAGCACCCGACCAAGTTGGTTGCTCTCAAGGAAACTTAAGGCAGAAGAGATGAAGGGGTCACCATTATTGCCACCAGGAGAGCGCAGATTTACGGAATAGCCGCCGGCGATGGCTTGTGAAATATTGGTCAGCGTATCAGCGCCAATGCTGCCACCTGGCGTTGTGATGGTTGTGCTGCGCAAAGCAGCTTCGGTGATGCCATTGCCGCCAGCAGCATTCACAGCCTCAGTAATCAAGTTGGCAATCTGTCTGTTAAAGTCGCGAGAGACTGTAATCATAAAGATTTCAACCAAAACCTGCAGGCGCGGTACGTCAAACTCTTCAATAAGTCTTACGGCTAGGGAGTTATCATACCGACGGCCACGGACGATGAGACCTGTTGAATCACGCTGGAATGTCACTTCATAATCGGTGTCACAGCCATTGGCATCTGTGCCAGTTGCGGCTGCGGCTGCGGCATTCGTTGCCGCATCAGCAGCCCCTGCCACGGCATCAGCCAACGCATCCGCAGCGCCACCCTCTGCAGCATCTCCCTCTGC
>WTJA01000055.1:1686-5627 GCA_011524995.1 Alphaproteobacteria bacterium
CCCTCTGCAGCATCTCCCTCTGCGGCGGCATCTTCATCAGCCGCATCCTCATCTTCATCCACAACTGGGGCACTAGCCGTGCCATTGGCGGTAAAGTAGTTTTCTAGATGTTCTTGTGCTTCATCCTTATCGGCATTATAGACTGCAATTTTTTCGACAAAAATCTCTTGGCCCGTGCGGATACAAGCATCTTCCACCAGAATATCGCTCAATGACATGCCGCCAGTTTGGGCGCGAAGCTCATTCGTCATTGTCTCTTTGCTAGGATCTAGCAGAGAGGCTGTCTCTTCATCAAACCGCTCAAGTTGTTGACGTAGGATGAAATTCTCATTGGAGAGGAATGAAAGGGAATCTGTTGCGATTTCACCCATTGATGAGCGTGGAAAGCCCTTAATACCAGCATTAAACCCTTTATCATCACCGCTAAGTAATAGCTGTGATGTGTCAATCATCGCGCTGATTTTTGTGAGGTCAGATTCAGCGCGCGCGAGGTTCTTTTTGTTAAATAACAACTCATTATGGCCGCGAATAGCGGCTTTCATCGCGGTATCGAGCAACACAAGTTCTTCATCGGTGTAGAATCGTGCAATATCACGGTTGCTATCATATAAAATAGCCAAGCCATTTTGCGTCAGGAGCGAATCTAGAATGGATAAGGCACCGGCACGAACTGATAACGAGACCGTGCGATCAAGTGTTTCAACGCCTTGCGATAAGGTAAATTCAACCCCAATCGATTGTGATACCAACGCCAACACATCTTGCAGCGGAATTTGACGCACTGAGAGGTTAAACTCAAGATCAGTCACATGGTCGGCTAAAATGGCTGTTTTCGAAATAAAGGCACTATCTCGTCCGCCAATCAAATAGAGGTCGGCTGGCAAGCTCAAATAGCCATTTGGATCTTCTGTAAGGTTCGCCCCAATTAAATCAGGGAATTCACCCGCATTAGAGTTCAACGGGACCGTCTTTAAAAACAGCTCATCAACGCGTGTTTCCATTTCGCGCAACTTGCCAAACAGGAAGGTTTCAAGCTCCAATCCTTTGTCAAACATCAGCTTATCACGCGCATCACCTCTTGTTTTTGTGATACGGGCTTTTTCATCTTCGCTTAATTCACGAGGCTGAGGCGCGGCGACTTCTTGAATGCCAGCTTCTTGGCGTTGCTGGATTTTGAAGTTTATTTCTTCTGATAATTGCGTTTCGATTAATTGTAGAAAGGTCGGGTCAGACAGAGATTCGGGTGCGTGGATAACCTGCAGAATAGAACGGCGCGGAATCCGCTGGTTAAATTCGGTCACACGCTCATTTTCAATCGGAGAAATAAGGCGATCACGAACGATTTGTTTCGTTGCCTCAACTTGAATGTCATCATTACGCAGCCGATCAGGCGCGCTGCAAGACCCCAAAGCAATTGAGGTCAGCAAAAGAGCTGTTAGGGATAGATGCTTATGACCTGACAAGATATGACGCATGAAGAGGCTCCGCCCACCCTTGCTAAATTAGTTAGTTCTCTGCCTAAAATAACAACATATTGAGGGCGGGGTAAAGCAGAAACACAAAACTTAGGAATAAACCAAAGGGTAACTTTGTCATGGCGCCGGCTTTTTGCGACAGAATAAGGCCGATTCCGGCAACGGCGCCAAGCAAGGATGCGGCAAAGAAGCTAAAGAGAGCCGCCTGCCATCCGAGTACGGCCCCAATAAGGGCCATCAGCCAAATATCGCCAGCGCCAAACCCATTATGGCCGCGCATCAGGCGATAGGCGCCATTAAACAACAGTAAGATACCGCTTCCTAACGCAGCGCCTATCGCAGCGTGGAGCGCAGGCACAGGCCAGTCCGGGATAAGGAAGGGGGCGCCAAACCCAGCGATAATACCCAATAATAGAGAAGGCGGATGAAGCACCATCGCCTCTAAGTCAGTTAAAAGCGCAATCATCATGATGATGGCAATAAGAAGGAGGTAGCTCGCCACAGCCAATGGCATGATGCTTACATAAAGGAAGGCCAATCCGGCAAAGGCAAGCTCTACAAAGATATAGCGCGGCGCTAAAGGCGCATCACAGCAGGCTGTTTTGCCCCTGAGGATGAGCCAAGACACAATAGGGATGTTCTGATGCCAGCGGAGGTTTTTATCACAGGACCGGCAGCGAGAAGCGGGGCTGTGGGGGCTCTCATCTCTGACAAGACGCATGGCTGCTGCATTGGCAAAAGATCCAAAGCATGCGCCAAAGCAAATCGCGAAGATTTGGAAAATCACAAACGGAATATCGGGAAAAAGGGCGCTTGGGGCGTCCAGTGACGTCCACAGCGGGTCAGCAAGCAAGGAGAGCGATGACATAAAGGATTAGTTCATTTGTGCGAGACGGTCGAGCGCTTCAACAGAGCCAAGCTCAGCGGCTTGTAATAGCCACTCTCTGGCATTCGCCTTTGCATAAGGAGAGCGCTTTGTCTCATGATAATCGGCTAGCATCAACATGGCATCAACGATGCCACCATTGCCAGCGCATCTGAGGTGGTTCAAAACCTTGCGGATTTCAACACCCTCATTAATCTTGTCACGCGCCGCGATGAGGCAGGCTCGTGGTTCCATAGCCGCAATGGCGTCCGCTAGATAGCTCGCTGCGCGCTGCTTGCTGGCACCTGGATTGCCATCTTCAGAATAAAGTAAAGCAAGTTCAAAATTGGGCTCTTTTGAACCGCGTGCTAATGCGCGCTCGAGCCATTTACGCGCTTTCACATAATTCACATCTGTGCCAATGCCACGGCGATACATCACACCTGTAAGCTCAGCGGATTGCGGATGACCATTACGGGCGGCATTCAAGGTCCATCCAAAGGCGAGTGGCAAATAGTCAGCTTGATCAGCTTGACCTTCTTCGAGCAAATAGAGGGCAATGGAATACATTGATTCCACATCGCCTTGATGGGCTGCGGCAAGCGTTTCTGAAATAGTTTGATCAGCATTGGCTGGTAGCTCTTGCGCAAGAGCATGCGGTGACATGCCAGCAACACTGAGTGCCATTAGCAGCCCAGATAAGGCATGTTGGAGCGTTTTCTTGTCTAGAAAATGCATCAGCATCTTGATACCACTATTGTTATAACTCATAATTAATATGCCAGAGTTCCTGCGGCAAGCACAGCGTAAGGTTTTGTTATCATGGATAATCCAATTTACAAAATGCTAATTGAGACAGTTCAAACGAGACGTGTCTCTGACTTCCATATTCATGCAGACAAGCCTGTTAGTATCAGAGAGTCAGGTGAGATCGTGCCTATCGATCTGGTGACACCGAATGATATGATTGCTGATTTGATGCGTCAGGAATTGGGTGAAGAAGCCTTTCAGGCCTTTGATGAAAGTGGGGATGTCGATTTCGCCATCCAGATCGGCGATCAGCGTTTTCGTGCGAATGGGTATAAGATGCTCCAGGGCTATGCCATGGTGCTTCGTGTGATTGTCTCTGAGGTGCCACATATTGACATGCTAGGCCTGCCAAAGGCGGTTCATGAGGTGTTGACTGAAAAATCTGGTTTGGTGCTTGTCACAGGGCAAACGGGCTCGGGTAAATCAACCTCACTTGCAGCCATGATTGACAAGATTAACAGAGAGCGGAATGAAAATATCATTACCGTCGAAGACCCTGTTGAATTTGTGCATCAATCGAAGACGTCGATCATCACGCAGCGCGAGGTAGGGCCTCACACGAGAAGTTTCGGCGCTGCTTTGAAAGGCGCGCTTCGTCAAGACCCCGACATCATTTTGATGGGGGAATTGCGAGATTATGAAACGGTATCAATGGCGATGACAGCCGCAGAGACCGGTCACCTTGTGTTCGGTACCTTGCACACAAACGGCGCGCCTGAGACGATTAACCGTATCATTGACGTCTATCCGGCTGAGGAGCAACCACAGGCGCGCTCGCAGCTCTCGCAATC
>WTJA01000124.1 GCA_011524995.1 Alphaproteobacteria bacterium
CGATTGGCTTTATCTTCTTGTTCACCGTTGGTGGTGTGACAGGTGTGGTATTGGCTAATGCTGGTATGGATGTGGTCTTGCACAACACATATTATGTGATTGCGCACTTCCACTATGTACTATCGCTAGGTGCGGTTTATGGCCTCTTTGCTGGCTTCTATTACTGGTTTGGTAAGATGTCAGGCTATGACTATCATGAAGGTTTGGCAAAGCTGCATTTCTGGGTAACTTTTGTTGGTGTGAACTTGACGTTCTTCCCAATGCACTTCCTCGGTCTTGCTGGTATGCCACGTCGTTATATCGACTATCCTGATGCCTTTGCTGGTTGGAACTATGTCGCCTCAATTGGCTCATACATCTCAGCCGCAGGTGCCATTATCTTCCTGATTGTGATTGCAGAAGCCTTTATCTCACGTCGTAAATGTGCAGATAACCCATGGGGCGAAGGCGCCACAACTTTGGAATGGCAGGTATCATCACCACCGCCTTACCATACCTTCGACGACTTGCCGAAAGTTAAGTAAAGGCCAAAGGACCTTGTGATGTCACAATCGCAAAATAACATGATTGCATCAGCAGACGCGCCCTATGTCGCGTCTGCTGGTGATTTTTTCCAGCTGCTAAAGCCGCGGGTGATGAGCCTTGTCGTCTTTACCACGCTTGCGGGGATGTATCTTGCTGCGGCCGGCAGTGAGCCCTCAGTCAAAACACTTTTATTACATGCTATTTCTTTATTCGCTATCGCTGCTGGGGCAGGGGCCTCTGGCGCCATCAATCAGTGGTATGACAGAGATATTGACGCGGTGATGTCACGCACCGCCGGTCGTCCTATCCCATCAGGCCGTGTTGAAAGCGGCGAAGCATTGGCGCTCGGCCTTGTGATTTCAGTTTTGTCGGTTCTGATGCTCAGCCTGTCTGCCAATCTTTTAGCAGGCGGCTTGCTAGCCTTTACGATTTTCTTTTATGCCGTTATTTATTCAGTCTGGCTCAAACGCCGGACAGCGCAAAACATCGTGATTGGTGGTGCGGCAGGCGCACTCCCGCCGATGGTGGGATGGGCCGCTGTTACAGGCACAGTGACCATCGAATCTATCCTCCTATTCGCTATCATCTTCATTTGGACGCCGCCTCATTTCTGGGCGTTGGCACTTGTCAAAAATGATGATTACCAGCGTGCCAATGTCCCAATGTTGCCCGTTGTGGCAGGTGCGGATGAAACCAAACATCAGATTGTTATTTATTCTGTTGTCTTAGCGCCTTTGGGTGTGATGCCTTATGTGATTGGCATGAGCTCTGTTTATTATGGTATTGGCGCTGCTTTGTTAGGGGCAGGCTTCTTGTGGGGCGCGCTAAAATTGCGCCGCGCGGATGATTTGGCACCAGCCATGCCGTTATTTAAATATTCGCTGACTTATTTAACAGTTCTGTTTTTAGGTCTGATCCTAGATAAATTTGTGATGGGGCTAGCATGAGCAAGCAAACCGAAACACCACAAGAACCACGCACTGGGGCAGAGATGCAGCAGATGCGTCGCAAGCGTAACCTCACTTTGATTGGTTTAATCTTTGGTTTAGCAGTGCTGTTCTATCTGATCACAATCTTGCGGATGGCTAGCTAGGGATAAGAGCGTGGAGAAGGTGGCAAACACATCAGCTGATTTTGGCCTCGGGGACAAGAACCGCCGCACAGGTATTGTGCTCGGTGTTGTCGTGCTGGCTATGGTTGGTTTGGCCTTTGCGTCTGTGCCGCTTTATCGCCTTTTTTGTCAGGTGACAGGCTTTGGCGGAACAACACAAGTGGCTGAGGGCTCTGCGCCTTATGTTGCCTTGGACGTGCCACCTGTCTCTGTGCGCTTTGATGCGAATGTGAATAAAAAGCTTCCCTGGAAGTTTGAAGCCATGTCAAAACCAGTCACATTGGCGCCTGGGGAAGAGACTGTTATCACATACCGCGCAACAAATTTGGCGGATGTACCAACAACAGGGACTGCGACATTTAATGTCACGCCACAAAAGGCAGGTCCTTATTTTATGAAGATTGAATGTTTCTGTTTCACAGAGCAGACATTGCAGCCGGGGGAATCAATGGATATGCCAGTGTCATTTTTCATTGATCCAGATATCCGGAATGAAGAGAATACGAAGGATGTGGATGAAATCGTTTTATCATACACATTCTTTGCCGATTTAGATTAGGCTAAGATCGCATCGTAAGATGCGGGGGGAAAAAAAGGAGAGTTTCATGAGCGGAACACAAAAGCATCCCTATCATTTGGTTGAACCGAGCCCATGGCCGGCCTTAGGGGCCGCATCAGGCTTTGTCGCAGCCCTAGGTGGTGTGATGTATATGCATGAGCATGCCTATGGTGTGCATCTATTGGGTGCCGGCCTTGGCTTGGTTATTTTGACAATGTTCCTATGGTGGCGTGATGTCATCAGAGAAGCAGAATATCAAGGTCACCACACACCAATCGTTCAGATTGGTATGCGTTATGGCATGATGTTATTCATTGCCTCAGAAGTAATGTTCTTCGTGGCATTTTTCTGGGCGTTCTTTGATGCTGCCTTGTTCCCAGTTGGCGGCGTATGGCCACCAGAGGGTATTGAGACGTTCAACCCATTTGATTTGCCATTAATCAACACATTGGTGTTGTTGCTATCAGGTTGTACCGTAACATGGGCGCACCATGCCCTTCTTCACAATAACCGCCGCGATTTCATTGTTGGTTTGGCAGTGACAGTTGTGTTGGGTGTGCTCTTCACAGGCCTACAGGCCCTAGAATATAGCCATGCACCATTCGGGTTTACAGATGGTATCTATCCATCAGTATTCTACCTTGCCACTGGCTTCCACGGTTTCCACGTGATTATCGGAACATTATTCCTTGCTGTTTGCCTATGGCGCGGCATGAAAGGCCACTTCACAGCAGACCAGCATTTCGGCTTTGAGGCCGCAGCATGGTACTGGCACTTTGTTGACGTTGTGTGGTTGTTCTTGTTCGTCGCAGTCTATTGGTGGGGTGGTTGATCCCGTCCTTGCGACAATGATATCTTTACAGGGGCGAGCTCTTGGGCTGGCCCCTTTTTGCACATGCAAGATTATGAAACGAGCATAAATAGATGACATTCAGACCCCTTTTCTGGCCAACTTTCTTTACCATCCCAGCCTTGGCTATCCTGATCCTTCTAGGGAGCTGGCAGGTACAGCGTTTGACCTGGAAAACAGAGCTTATCAATCAATTTAAAGAACGCTCACAGGCAGAAGCCATCTATCCCTCATCGGATATTTTGGAGTTCCAGCGTGTTGGTCTGACAGGACGCTATTTGCATGAAAAAACAGTGTATCTTACTGGTAAGACCTATGAGGGTAATGCGGGCTTCCATGTTATTACAGCCTTTGAATCCGATAAGGGTGATGTGTTCTTCATTAATCGCGGTTGGGTTTCAGAAGCCTATCGTGAACCAGAGGATCGTCCCTTTTCTATGATAGAGGGTGATGTCACGCTCTCAGGGATTGTGAGACTGCCACAACGCCAAGGAAGCTTTGTGCCAGATAATGAGCCAGAGGCGGGATTTTGGTTCACGATGAAGCCAGATCAGGTGGCGTCTTTCTTAGCGCTGCCCACTGCACAAACCGCCTATTTCATTGACCTAACACGCACACCAGAAGAAAAGCTGACCTTGCCTATCGCGGCGGAGGTTAAGATTGATGTGCGGAATGCCCATCTTAATTATGCGCTCACCTGGTATGGGATTGCGCTGTCTCTCTTAGGGGTTTATTTTGCCTATCATCATTCGCTAGGGCGATTACAGTTTGGTAAGTCATCCGACGATGAGACTGATACGCCGGCATAAAGGACATAGCTATGGACTATATTAGCACAAGAGGCCAAGACGGCCCATTGTCATTCGAACAGGCCCTCCTAAATGGCTTGGCACGTGATGGTGGCCTTTATCTGCCGACATCATGGCCGCGCTTTACTACAGCAGAGATAGCAGAGATGCGTCATCTCTCTTATCCTGAATTAGCCGCGCGTATCATGGCACCTTTCACAGATGGTGACCCGACAGAAGCAGAATTGCTTGCCATGGCACAAGATGCCTATGCAGATTTCACCCATGAAGATGTAGCACCGCTTGTTGATTTGGGCGCTGATAATCTGCATGTGATGGAATTATTCTCAGGGCCGACAATTGCCTTTAAAGATTATGCGATGCAGTTCCTGTCTCGTGCCTTTGACCGTGCGCTTGCCAAAGCGGGCAAACGTGCCGTTATTCTTGGCGCAACTTCGGGCGATACAGGCTCAGCTGCCTTAGAAGCCTTCAAAGGAAGAGAGCTCGTTGATATCTTTATTCTCTTTCCTGAGGGACGTGTCTCTCCGGTTCAGCAAAAGCAAATGACCTCTGTGATTGCTGATGGGGCGCATGCCTTGGCGGTCAAAGGTGATTTTGATGATTGCCAAGCTTTGGTGAAGGCCGCCTTTAACGATGCGTCATTCCGTGATGATGTCGGCTTGTCTGCTATTAACTCCATTAACTGGGCGCGTCTGATGCCGCAAGTTGTGTATTATTTTGCCAGTGCCTTAAAGCTCGGCGCACCAGAGACAAAAGTGGCATTCTCGGTACCTACAGGCAATTTTGGTAACGTGTTTGCTGGCTGGGTTGCCGGGCAAATGGGATTGCCGATTGAGCGTTTGATTATTGCCTCTAACCGTAATGATATTTTAACGCGCTTCTTTGAAACAGGCGCGATGACACGCGATACCGTCAGCCCGTCTTTGAGCCCGTCAATGGATATTCAGGTATCAAGCAATTTTGAAAGATTGTTATTTGAGCTTTCAGGGCGTGATGGGGCTGCCACTGCTGACATGATGACAAACTTTGCCGCAGATGGGGAATATAAAGTCTCAGACGCGATGATGACGGCTGCCCAAGAGCTTTTCACAGCCTACAGGCTAGATGATGAAGGGACATTGGCAGAGATTGCGCGGGCAAAAGAGTGCTATGACTTGGCCATTGATCCGCATTCAGCCGTGGGCTTGTATGGCGCACGCATGGCCCGTCATGAGGGCGTTGTGCCGGCGGATGTGCCTATTGTTTCCTTGGCTTGTGCGCATCCAGCGAAATTCCCAGCTGCCGTTGCGCAAGCCGTAGGGGCAGAGCCTGCTTTGCCATCACATCTCGCAGATCTGATGACGCGAGACGAGAAATTCGATAGTATTGAGAATGATTTAGCGACAATCCAGTCGCACATCCAACAGGTTCGGCGTACAGCATGACAGCACAAATTACCACATTAGCGAGCGGCATGACGGTGGCTTCTATCCATATGGCTAGCGCCAAATCTGTCAATGTTGGCATTTGGGTGAAAGCAGGCGGTCGCGATGAGGCCTCTGGCCAGCATGGGATCGCCCATATGCTCGAACATATGGCATTCAAAGGTACAACCAAGCGAAGCGCCCAGCAGATCGCGGTTGAGGTGGAATCACTTGGTGGCTATATGAATGCGCATACGGCGCGTGAAGAAACCGCCTATTACATCAGGATCCTGCCGGAATTTATGCCGCTGGCGGTTGATGTGCTCTTTGATATCTTAACAGAATCAAGCCTGCCCGATATTGAGATTGAGCGTGAACGTGGTGTGATTTTACAGGAAATCGGCCAGTCGCTTGATACGCCTGATGATGTGGTATTTGAGAATTTTGCAACGGCTAGCTATGGTAGCCATAAATTGGGACAATCTATTCTCGGTACAGCTGATACGGTCTCGTCATTCTCACGCGCTGATCTCAGCGGTTTCATGGATACCCATTATGGCGCTAACCAAATGATGCTATGTGCCGCAGGTGATGTGGATCATGCAGCGCTTGTTGCCGCTGCAGAGCAGTATCAATCAAAGTTGGGTGTGGCATCTACCGCTGCGCGTTCTGCCCCAAGTTGGCAGGGTGGCCGGATGGTGGAAACACGCCAATTAGAGCAATCACACCTTGTTTTTGGTCTGCAAGCACCGGCGGCAAATGATGAGGATCGCTATGCCTTGATGTTGCTATCCACCCTTTATGGCGGCGGTATGGCGTCACGCCTCTTCCAAGAGGTCAGAGAGCAGCGCGGTCTGTGCTATTCTATTTTCTCCTTCAGCCAACTGATGTCTGATACGGGCCTATTTGGTGTTTATGCCGGCACCGCGGCCGCTGATGTGAATGAGATGCTTCAGGTGTCTTGTGATGCATTGCGCGACATGCGTCAAAATCTAAGCGCAGACGAAGTAGAGCGTGGCAAAGCACAGATGCGGGCCGGTATTCTCATGGGACAGGAATCAGTCTCAGGCATGACAGAGAGCATGGCCCGTCAACTTGCCCTATTTGGTGAGGTGCGGTCAGTGGAAGAAGTGACAGCAAAGCTGAATGCGCTCTCACAAGATGATGTTATTCGCATCATTGAGCGGCTTACCGCTGATGCGAACCCCTCTTTGAGCCTCATTGGCCCCTCAGATGATGTGATGTCAAATGATGATCTAAGAGGCCATCTGGCGGCTTAGGCAGACCCTGCTTGCGGTGATAAGAAGGCGGCATCAATGCCGCTTTCATGAAAACAGCGGGTCCATAATTCTTCGGGTTGTGTGTCAAAGACAAGCGCCTTTGTCGCTGGCAGATGGAACCACACCCCTTCACGCAATTCGGCTTCTAACTGGCCAGCTTCCCAGCCGGCATAACCTAGCATGATGCGATGTTTGCGCGGACCGGTACCAGCTGCAATGTCATCAATGATAGACAGCTGGAAGGACATCGCTAAATCATCACCAATCGGCAAGCTGTCTTTCAGCATATGATCGGTGGAATGCACCACAAACCCTCGGCCGCCCTCTACCGGGCCGCCATGGAAAATAGGCGCTTCCCCGTCAAAGCGTGCCACAGGGCGCTCTAATTGTTCTGTGAGGTCATCAAGGGATAAGTTGCTAATGGGTTGGTTGAGAACAAGACCCATAGCAGCTTCGCCATCATGCTGACACATTAAGATAACACTATGGAAAAAGCGGTTATCACCAATATGCGGCATGGCCACTAGAAGCTGCCCGCTTACGGAATTGAGGATTTCAATCGATTTATGCTCTGTCATGACGATAGTGTAGTGCGGTTTTATTGATTTATGCAAATGAGATTGCATATGATAGGCAGCAACTAAGATAGTGCAGGCGCAGGATAAGGGCGATTTATGCAACAGACAAACACGGTTTTCTTTTGGCTCATGCTCATCCTATCAGTTGTGATAGGCGGCGGGGCACATGCGGCAGAAAGTCGTTGGCTTGCAACAGATTTCGCCAAGATCAGACTGATTAGTAGTTCTGAGACGGCGGGGCTTGGCGGTGCACAGCAACTGGCGCTTGAATTCCGGTTGGAAGAGGGGTGGAAGACTTATTGGCGTACCCCAGGTGATGCCGGTTTGCCGCCACAAATCTTTGTCGATCCCTTTGTGAGCCCCGATGTGCAAGCCACATTGCAATTTCCCTTGCCGAAACGGTTTCAGCTTTTCGGTCTCGATACGTTTGGGTATGAGACCCGCGTTATTTTCCCCCTCACAGTGACAGTCCCAGAGCCAGAATTTGGCCTGCGGCTCGCAGTGACGGTGGATAGCCTAATTTGTTCTGATATTTGTGTGCCGGTCTCTGGACCATTGGAGCTTGATTTGCCGCCTGGTGCCTTTGTGCCATCTATTTATGGACAGGATATCGCGATGGCCGCCGCGCAGGTGCCTCGTAAACGTCCTCAGGCGCTGACACTGCAGTCATACAGCCAAGATGACACCTCTGGCCTTCTTGCAACCTTTGCCGCCGCTACCGACGCACCTGTGCGCGATATATTGCTTGAAGGTCCCATTGGCACATCATTTGGTATCCCAGAGCCGGCTGGTGATGGTTATTTTATTGCGCAACTATCAGGAGATGCGCTTGCCTCTGATGCGGCGATAACCGCAACGGTGGATGCTGGCAGCCAATTCTTTGAAACAGATGTGCGGGTGGGCGGCGTGGCGCTCTCTAGTGAAGCCGTGCAACAAACATCGTCCCTGCCACTATGGCTTATCGCCTTCCTTGGGGGCGTCATTTTGAACTTCATGCCATGCGTGTTACCTGTCCTATCGCTGAAGGTGGCATCGGTTATCCAATTGGCAGGCGCCACGCGCAGCCTTATTAGGCGTCGCTTCTTAGCCTCTGCGGCAGGCATTATAAGTTCTTTCCTTATTCTGGCTGCGGGCCTAGCGGCGTTCCGTTTCGCAGGCGCGCAAATTGGCTGGGGTATCCAGTTCCAAAACCCGATTTTCCTAGGTGTGATGGCTGTAATAATGGGGCTTTTTACCCTGTCGCTATTTGATATGGTTACATTCCGCACACCCGCGTTTGCGGCAAAAATGATGCCAGCACAGAGCTCATCACCTGGATTGCTATCTGATTTTGGGGCAGGGATGCTTGCCACCTTACTCGCTACACCCTGTTCAGCCCCGTTTGTTGGCACAGCGGTAAGTTTTGGCTTATCGCAATCAGATGTGGCGCTATTTGGCATCATGCTGATGATGGGGCTTGGTCTCGCCAGTCCGTGGCTGCTGTTAGCCCTTACGCCGCAAGCCATAGGCGTTTTGCCAAAACCAGGGGCGTGGATGATACGTCTCAAGCAAGTCTTGGGCCTAGCTATGGCAGCGACCTTTATCTGGATTGGGGCTTTGTTTGTGCAAGCGATTGGCGGGGGCTCTCAAAACAGCTCTGCTGCTGATTATGGATGGGAGGTCTTCAGCGAAGCAGCCCTAGCTGAGGCACAGGATGCCGGTGCTACTATCTTTGTCGATGTCACAGCTGATTGGTGTATCACCTGTCAGGCAAACAAGGCGCTTGTTATAAACACAGCGGATATGAAGGCGCTGTTGGCAGACCGGAATGTGGTGATGATGCAAGCGGATTGGACATTGCCTGATGATGAGATTTCACGCTATTTAGCGCGCTATAACCGCTTTGGAATTCCGTTTAATATTGTCTATGGGCCAAGCGAAACAAACGGTGTGATTCTGCCGGAGATTTTGACGAAATCCTCTGTCGAAAAGGCCCTAGACAGAGCAGTCCAATAGGCAAAACTACTCGTATGAGACTATAGTTAAAATCCTGAAAATAAGGGGAAAGTCATGGGTCCAACAATTGGCCAAGCTATCACATCTGTTAATGTCTTTACCAAAGATGAAGACGGTATCGATACCCTCGATATGGCATCTTATCTTGCCGATAAAAAAGTGGTTCTGTTTTCTGTGCCAGGTGCCTTTACACCGACATGCTCAGTGAAACATGTGCCAAGCTATGTTGCCCATAAAGAAGCGTTGAAGGCAGCTGGCTTTGATGCTGTGTTGTGTCTCTCTGTGAATGATGCTCATGTGATGAAAGCATGGGAAGATGACCAGCAATCAAATGAAGCGGTTATGATGATTGCTGATCCAGAAGCACACTTCTCTGAACAGCTTGGTTTGGCTGTTCATATGGGGCCGGTTCTCGCCACCAGAGCAACACGTGCCGCCATCGTCATTGATAAGGGTGTTGTGACTCACAGCTTTATGGAAGAGCCTGGCGTCTATGAGGTGTCATCAGCCGAGCATGTGCTTGCCAATCTATAGGCTAGCATAACTCAAGCCTTTCTGAATTAGAGCGAAGTTGATTGTGTTTCCGCCGCGGTGCGGGCCAAATGATCAACCCGCTCATTTTCAGGATGGCCGGCATGACCTTTGACCCATTCCCACTGAATGGTATGAGGGCGGCGTGCCTCATCAAGTCTTTGCCATAAATCCTGATTTTTCACCGGCGCCTTGCTAGCTGTTTTCCAGCCGCGTGCAATCCAATTTGGTAGCCAATCAGTGATCCCTTGAATCACATATTTGCTATCGGTGATAAGTGTCACTTGTGCGGGACGCTTGAGGCTCTCGAGACCGTGAATCGCCGCGAGCAATTCCATGCGGTTATTGGTTGTCTCCGCTTCACAGCCGAAGATTTCTTTTTCATGGCCCCGCCATAGAAGTAAGGCCGCCCATCCGCCAGGCCCTGGATTGCCAAGCGAGCTCCCATCCGAATAAATGGTGATGATGTCATCAGCCATTAGGACCAATATCCATAAGAGGCAGCGCTTGTCGCACGCAAGTGAAAGCGTAATTTTGACCAATATTCCATCGGGTCATGCGGTTTCACAAACGCGTCTTTTGGCGTGTTAATCCAATCATAAAAGCGTGTGAGGAAAAAGCGCATCGCCGCCCCACGACAAAGGATAGGCAAGGCCGCTATCTCATCGCTTTGAAGCGGGCGCACCGCATCATACCCTGCTAAGAGGGCAGCGGATTTTGTGACATTGAAGCTCCCATCTGCCTCAAAACACCAGCTATTGAGGCAAATCGCAAGATCATAGGCCGTGATATCATGGCAGGCAAAATAGAAATCAATCACCCCGGTTAGCTTATCACCGATAAACATGACATTATTGGGGAATAAATCAGCATGGATAACAGTTTCTGGCAGACCTTCGGGCCAGTCGGCGAGAATATCTTGCAGGACAGCATGCGCCTCTGATTTCAGGCCAGCCGGTAAGTCTGTTTGACTATCATCAATCGAATCGAGCAAGGGTTGCCAGCCCTGTGGGCCAAGTGCATTATCACGCTTCATGGTGAAATCAGCAGTTGCCTGATGCATTTGCGCAAGGATGCCGCCTAATTGGCGACATTTCACAACATTAGGCTGATGGGCGGTCACGCCGTTAAGGAAGCTGAAGAGCGCCCCAGGACGCCCCGCCACCTGTTGCAAAATCTGGCCTGATTTATCTGTGATAGGAGCAGGGCAATGAATGCCATGCGCTGAGAGATGGTCCATCAAACCCATGAAAAAGGGAAGGTCCGCCGCATTTGTCCGCTTTTCATATAGGGTTAAGATATAATTGTTGCGATCGGTGCGAAGCAAAAAATTAGAATTCTCAACCCCCTCAGCGATACCGGCAAGAGAGATAACCTGCCCAATATCATAGCGAGACATAAAAGCAGCTAATTCATCATCAGCAATAGTTGTATAGACGGCCATGTGGCAATACTCAGGCAGATAAAATGGAGGGAAGTTTGAAGGTCAAATTTTCAGCAATGAAGTTCTGATGCTCAATGGTGAGATCATATCTCTCTTCTAGCGCAGCGATCACTTCATCTACCAGAACTTCAGGTGCTGAGGCGCCAGCTGATAGCCCAATCTTCTCAGCACCGTCCACCACATCAAAATCAAGGTGGCTGGCATCAGCGATGAGTGTCGCAGCTGCCACGCCGGCTTTCTTGGCAACCTCAACAAGCTGACGTGAGTTTGATGAATTATCTGCCCCAATGACCAAGAAGAGGTCAGTATCAGGGGCGAGGTCTTTCACCGCTCGCTGGCGATTGGTCGTCGCATAGCAAATATCTTCACCGCGCGGCCCTGTAATTTCCGGGAAGCGATGCTGGAGCGCAGAGATGATGTCAGCTGTCTCATCAACCGAAAGCGTGGTTTGTGTTGCAAATGCCAATTCTTTACCTGCTGGGGGCTCAACGGTGAGCGCATCTTCTAATGTTTCCACAAGTGTCATAGCGCCATCTTCCACCTGACCCATTGTGCCAATAACCTCAGGGTGCCCCGCATGACCAATTAATAAGACATGCTTGCCTTGAGTCTCATGACGGCTTGCTTCGATATGCACTTTTGTAACAAGCGGGCAAGTCGCATCAATTGCGACCATATTGGCGTCAGCCGCGTTCTGATGAACAATTTTAGCAACACCATGGGCGGAAAAGATGACTGGTGCCCCATTTGGCACTTCATCTAATTCTTTGACAAAGACAGCACCCTTAGCCGCAAGGTCGCCTACGACACGTTTATTATGGACAATCTCGTGCCTGACATAGACAGGGGCGCCATATTTCTCCAGCGCCACCTCAACAATACGAATGGCTCTATCAACGCCAGCACAAAAGCCACGCGGCGCGGCCAAAATTAATGTCTTTTTTAACTTGTTCATAGTGCTTTACTTGCGCGATAAGAGGAATCGTGTCAATTACTGATGTAACCTCACTACCATAAAAGTGAAGTGGCCAAAAGAACCAAGGATAAGACCTCTCATGTTTGCAGTCGCACGACCCACCCTCTCTGCCATGCTTGTAACCGCTGCTCTTACAGGGTGTTCTGTGTTTGAACCAGACTATTATAATTGTGATAGCCAGCTGACAAGCTATGCTGAGGCGTCTCGCTCAACTGTGACAACACAGATAACGAACCAAGATGTTGAAGTGCGTTTTAATGGGGTGTCAGCGGCGTGCTATGACGAAGCAGATGGCACGGTCATGGAAGTGGCGATTGGCTTAAAAGTCTTACGTGATTTAGAAGATTCGGTGGAAGTGGCACCTGTGAATGTGCCATTGGCAAGTGCGATTATCGCAGGGAATGATACGGTGTTAAGTCGTTCATCCTTCAGCTATGATATGCAATTCCCTGATGGGGTACGTGTCTTGTATCCGCTGGTGCGCCGCGAGTTTAAAATCCCAAGAGAGGGGCGCGTTGTATTAGCGCTGACACCTGAAATTTTAAACACCTCAGAGTAAGCGCTGAACGTTCAAAAAATAGGCATAAAAAAAGGCTCCTGAGGGAGCCTTTATTATTTAGTGTGTTATGTCACTTACTTCTGTGTTGCCGCAATTTGCTTCACAGAATCTTCAACAAGCGCCAATGAGGCATCAACATCAAGCTTATCTGTCATAACAGCTTGTGCAGCGCTAACAGCAAGGCTCGCAGACTTGGCGCGAAGCTCAGCAACCAAGGCCGCTTCTGCTGCTTCAATCTTTGCTTTAGCCTGTTGCTCACGGCGCTTGATTGAGGCTTCTGCTTTCGCTTCAGCTGCTTCGGTGATACGTGCCGCTGTGCTTTCAGCATTCACTAAGATTTGTTTCGCTTCATCAGCGGCTTCACGTGATAGCTTTTGATATTTGGCAAGCTCAGCAGCGGCTTCTTCACGAAGTGATTGGGCTTCTTCAAGCTCAGCTTTAATCTTTGCTGTGCGCTCATCAAGCATAGCGCCGATAGCTGTGGCTGCCTTTTTCCAAACAAGGATAACGAAAAGGGCGAAACCGATTGCTACAAAGGCTGATTCGTTCAAAAATGCCATGTTACCTGTCCCTCTTCCTATGCGTTAGCTGCTTTTGCAGCGGCCTTCACCTGCTTTGAAACTTCCGCCTTCGTGGCTTTCATGCCGATGAGTTGCTTCACAGCATCTTGTGCTGCTTCTGTTGCCACATCATTGAGATTGGCAAGTGCCTCATCACGCATGCCAGCAAGCTTTGTTTCTGCTGTTGCGATTTTCTTGGCAAGTTTCTTTGCCAATTCTGCTTCTGACGCTGCTGCTTTTGCATTCGCTGCTTGTGTGGCTTCGCGTGCTTTATCTGATGCGTCTGCTCTGGCATCAGCGAGCGCTTGTTCATATTGCGCCTGCATTGCTTTTGCATTTTCGTCTGCTTCGCGTGCTTTTGCCAAATCGCCAGAGATTTTTTCAGCTCTGTCTTCAATGACAGCATTGATGCGTGGTGTCACAACGCGAGACATTAAAATGTATAAAATTGTAAAGGTGACTAATAGCCATAAAAGCTGATTAGGCCATGTCGCTAGGTCAAGCTGTGGTAAGCCACCTGATGACTCTCCGCCTGCAGCAACTGCGATTGAAGGGCTAACAAGTGCCAAAGCACTCATAGATGTGATGATTTGTTTCACTGACATCTGCTTTTCCTGCGATGAAGGGTTAGCAATCCACTGATATACAGCACATAGCTAACATGGTGTTGTTAAAGTTATAAGGCCGCTTGCCTCTGCTTACAGCTGTAAGCGGCCTCATAAAATATGTTTGTATCGTTCTTAGAATACGAACAATAGAAGAAGCGCAACAACAAGCGCGAATAGCGCAATCGCTTCTGTCAAAGCAAAGCCCAAGATGCCGATGCCGAAAACTTCGCCACGTGCTGCTGGGTTGCGTGCGATTGATGTGATCAAGCTTGAGAAGATGTTCCCAATACCTAGACCTACACCTAGAAGAGGAAGTACCGCGATACCGGCACCGATGAGTTTTGCTGCTTCTGCTTCCATTTTACCATTCCTTTGTATTGGACGTTATGATGCAATTTTACCCAATGGTTAGCCATACCATTCAGGCGTGGCTGATAGACGCTAAAATCTAGTGGAGATGTAGCGCGTCATTCAAATACATACAAGTCAAAATTGTGAATACATAGGCTTGTAGCCCTGCCACTAGGATTTCAAGGCCTGTCAGACCAATAATCGCAAGAAGGGGAAGAACTGAAATGCCCATGAACACACCACCAGCTGATGTCAACATGACAGCCAAACCAGCAAATACTTTCAACATTGTGTGACCAGCTAGCATGTTAGCGAACAATCTCACTGACAAGCTGACAGGACGTACGAAATAAGAGATTACTTCAATCACGACAAGAAACGGGATCAACACTTTCGGTGCGCCAGATGGCACAAAGAAAGAGAAGAAGTGAAAGCCGTGCTTGAATAACCCTACCAAAGTGACGCCGATAAAGATAAAGGCAGCCATCGCAAATGTAACTACGATTTGGCTTGTCACTGTGTAGCTGTAAGGAATAAGGCCTAGCATGTTTGTGAATAACACAAAGATGAAGACTGAGAAAATAAATGGGAAGAACCGGCGTCCTTCACTACCAACATTGCTGCGCACCATATCAGCGACGAATTCGAACATCATTTCAGCGACATTCTGAAGACGACCTGGCACCATAGCGGCGGGGCGCATCGCATAAACTAGTAAGGCTGTGCTGAGCACGACGGCTAGCACCATGAATAATGCAGAGTTTGTGAAAGCGATATCAAAACCAAGAAGCTGGAACGCAAATAACGTTTTGATGGTAAACTGTTCAACGGGTGAGTGCACCTTAGTCTCTCCTCTTACTGCGTCTGGTCTTTGTCTGACGAGCCATCATCTTCTTTATGCTCATCAAAATAACCAGCAGCCATTCCTCTGCCTGTTGCGATCCGCCAAACATTCACCATGCCAGCAACCGCACCTACAAAAAACAGCACAACCAACCATAAAGGCGATGTGCCGAAAAAATTATCAAGAGCCCAGCCAAGAGCGCTACCCATCGCTAGACCCGCCACAAGCTCCACCGCAACTCTGCCAGCAAGCGCCATACCTTCAGCTGGCATATGCGCTTTCTCGACCCGAGCTTGCCGTTCGGTCTGACGGCCTTCAAATGCCTTAATCCGCTCTTCTAATGAGCTGGATTTTGCATTGTGAGGCTTGTTCTCGTCTGCACTCATCATGTGCGTTCCGACCTCTTGCTTTTCGCCCTATCATTTGATTTTGGCTCAAAGCGGCAAATGCTTGTTCAGTGCATGTAAAAGAAATGGTTTTCCCATATCCCCCGAATGCGCCGCCAACCTATGGCGAGTAAGCTGATTTGTCAAGTCAAACGACCTGTCATCAGTGCTAGTGCTGCAAAAAACCGTGAAATTAGGAAAACGAGCGCGGCTCTGCGAAACGCGCTAGCCAGCAAATCGGCTGTCTTTGAATGATTCCGCTGTTTGCAAATCAACAGAAACTAATCGGCTTATACCTTTTTGTTCCATTGTGACACCATATAATCTGTCCATTTTCGCCATAGTCATACGATGATGGGTCACAATTAAGAAGCGGGTGCCTGTGCGCGATACAATGTCGCGGAGCAAATCACAAAAACGAGATACGTTGGAATCATCTAGTGGCGCATCCACCTCATCCAAAACACAGATCGGGGCGGGGTTTGTCAAAAAGACGGCAAAAATGATAGCAAGTGCGGTCAAGGCTTGTTCACCACCTGATAATAAAGACAGTGATTGCAGCTTCTTGCCCGGCGGCGACGCTAGGATTTCAAGGCCAGCTTCGAGCGGATCTGGTGATTCTGTGAGGCGTAATTCAGCCTGACCACCGCCAAACAAGGTGGTGAAAAGCTCTTTAAAATAGCGATTCACATCCGCAAAGCTCTCAAGCAAGCGGGCGCGACCCTCACGATTCAGCTGGGCAATGGCCGAGCGTAATTTGGCAATGGCCTCAGTGAGGTCATCTCGCTCAGTTGCCATCTCTGTGAGGCGGTTATCAATCTCCGCCATTTCCGCTTCGGCCCGCAGATTCACTGGCCCAATAGAATCGCGTTCCCGCAATAGGCGGTTCACTCTATCCTCAAGTTGGAAGAGGGGCGGCAGGCTTTCATCTTCGCTTACCTCAGCTAAGCTGCGCAATTGGGCTGGTGCTGCCTCTAATTTTTCTTCAATACGTTGCCGCAAAGAGGCAAGCTGGTCGGCGCTTCGTTCTGTTTGCCCTTCGGCTCTGATTTGAGCTTCTCTTGCGTGGCTAGCTTCGCGCTGTGTGTCTCGCAAATGGGCCTCAGCCTCACGCAATTTGGCTTGGGCTGCGGCAACCACATCGCCGGCTTCTAGGTGACGAGCAGCAGCTGTGTCCTGCAGCGCGGCTATCTCTTCTTTTTGCTGGCGCAGCTTATCTGGCTGTGCTTCTAATTCCAGTTGGCGCGCCGTCGCATCAGCAAAGCGCGCGGCTAGGTCGGAAATGCGACCATCGGTATTGGCGAGTCTCGTAACCCAGGCCTGTTCTTGCGAATCAATCGCTTGAATGCGTTGTTCAGCACTTTGTACCTGTTGGCGCAAACTCGCATGTTCAGCCAATAGGTTCGTTAGGGTTTCACGCTTGGATTCGGCCTCTTGCTGCGTTTGCTCCGCCATTTGTGTGAGCTGGGTGATGTCGCCTGAAATATCTAGCTCTGATGTGGCTTCTTGGAAATCAGACTGCGCTTGCGATAAAGCCTCGGTTAAATCAGCCGCGCGCGTCTCTGCTGCCTGATAGGACAATCTGGTCTTATCGGCCTCTCTTGTGGCGTCCCGCAAAGATGCTTCCGCTTCGCGCATTGTTGTGCGCGCTGTTTGCAGGCTAGCACTGCTGGTTGACACAGCTTCTTTGGCTTGTGCTTCTGCTATTTGCGCTTCGTCTGCGGCGGCGGTGATATCCTCTTGCTGGGCAAGCATATCCTCTAATTTTGCCTTTTGACGCAAGCGTTCGGCGGCGCCATCATTTGGTTGCCTAACGAGCCCATCCCATCGCCAAAGCTGGCCTGATTGCCGCACCAAGGCTTGCCCTGGTTGAAGTGATAGCTGGGCTTGTTCAGCATCACTATCCTCTGAGATAACCGCGACGCCTGCAATGGCAGACATAATAGCCGGATGACCTGTGACATAGCGGCTAAGCGGCGTGCCCATATCAGGCGGTGTCAAAGGCGTCTTTGGCATATCATCACGCCAATAGCCCAGCTCATCAAAGGCGGCTGCCAGTTGCAAATCATCAGCTAGCAACGCGGCTAACGCCACTTCCATATCGTCAGTCACGCGCAAACTATCAGACACAGGTGGCGCGTCTGTGAGTTGCGCATCACTTAAGATATAAGATAGCGCATCAATCTGCGCTGTCAGGCTAGCCAGGGACGCGGCCGCCTCTCGGGCGAGTGCTGCGGTGCTCTCTTGTGTCTCTTGTTGTTGTTTGAGGGCGGCTTCTGCCGCATCAAAGCTTGTATTTGCCGCAGCAAGCGCCGCTTCTTTTGCTGCCAAATCTGTCGCAGCCTCATCAGCCGCTTTCTTCAATGCCTCCAAATCTAATGAGGCAAGGCCGGCTTGCGCAGCATCAATGCGGCTTTGTAATTGGGTCACGCGTTGTTGATGTTGTGCCTTTGCGGTTTCAAACCGTGTGACCGATTCCTTGGCAGCGGCATAGGCTTCATCAGCCATTGTTGCGGCATCTTGTGCTTTGGCGAGAGCGGCATCCTTTTGCACCATCTCAGGATGGGCATTTTGCAATTGCGCCTGCAGCTCTTTTTTCTCATCAGCTAAGTCTTGCAAGGCTTTTTGTGCATCGTTTTGCAAATTGCCTTCACGCTGACGGTCATTTTCGATTTGCACTAATTGATTTGCGATTTGCTGCAGTGAGGTTGCCACACGGCTCATTTCGCGGTCGC